>CALQJH020000153.1 GCA_943330835.2 Candidatus Kuenenia stuttgartensis | reverse complement strand
CCTGCAAAGACTGCAAGGGCTTTTGTTTCTGCTTTGCATAAAGAAAGAGCATCCTTGTTATTGAAGGATATCTTTCGTTCTCTATTTATTATTGTTCTTGCCGGAGCTATCATCGCACTGTTTCTTAAAAAGAAAATCAATGCCATGATAATGATTGTTGGTATAACATTAGTATCTACTGCAGACCTTCTTCAATTTGGTATGAATTATCTGAACGACAAAAGCTTTGAAAGTAAAGACAATTCAGAAACGAATAATTTCCCGCTTACCACTGCTGACAAAATGATTTTGGAAGACAAAGATCCCAATTTCAGGGTATTCAATCCCAGCAGTATGGACGAATCAAAAACATCTTATTATCACAAGTCAATTGGAGGATATCACCCTGCTAAATTGGGTATCTATGACGATTTGATTGCTTATCAATTCAGGGGCAATATAAATATGCCAGTTGTAAACATGTTGAATACCAAATACGTTATACAACAACAAGGCAATGATAAAGTAGCGCAACTAAATCCTGGCGCAATGGGAAATGTCTGGTTTGTTAATAATATTCAATTTGTAAAAGGACCTGCTAATGAAATGCGAGCATTAAATAATTTCAATCCAAAAGATATTGCATTCGTTGATGAATCTTTTAAGAAGTCTATTACCTCTTATACCCAACCAGATAGCACCGCTTCAATAAAAATGACCTCGTTTGATAATGATGCCATCAGTTATGAATCATCTACCAATGCGCCACATGTAGCAGTTTTCAGTGAAATATATTATAAAGACTGGAAAGCATATATCGATGGGAAACCTTCTTCTTTTTTCAAAACCAATTACGTTTTAAGAGGAATGGTTATCCCTGCAGGTAAGCATAAAATAGACTTCAAGTTTGAACCAGCATCTTACTACTTAGGAAGAACAGTAAGTAACATTTCTTCATGGTTGTTATTTATCCTTTTGATAGGCGTGATCATCATTGAAGTAAACAAGAAAAAAGGGGCTTTGACATAATTCAATTACAATAAATCTCTAACTATTATTTCTACTCCCAAAATTCATATTACTGCCATTGCCTCTTACCCTATCTATCCTGCAAAGATGGGTGGACAAAAAGGTATTGCTTGTTTTTATGAAGCATTTTCCGGCTTATTGCCTGTCACACTTGTTTCCACAAAAAACAATGCAACTCCGGAGAAAAATCAATTTGAATTTCTACCGATATTAAGCAACTCAACAAGTAGATATTATAATCCCTTTTTACTTTTTACATTAAAGAAAATTATTCAGGAGAGAAAATCAACACACCTTATTTTAGAACACCCATACTATGGATGGTTGGGCATTTTGTTGAAAATATTTTTTAAAATAAAACTCGTTGTTCATTCTCATAATATTGAAAGTCTGCGTTTTAAGAGTACGGGGAAATGGTGGTGGCGCATCTTGTGGCAATATGAAAAATTTGTACACCAGATGGCTGATGTCAATTTTTTCATTACCGATGAAGACCGTGAATATGCTATAAAAAGTTTTAATCTAAAAAAAGAAAAGTCCAATACGATTACTTACGGCTTTGATTTTATTAAGCCCCCATCAGATGAAGAAAAATCAATTGCAAAAACAAAGCTTCATCTAAAACACCATATTCCACTTGGCCATAAAATTTTATTATTCAATGGCACACTGGATTACAAGCCTAATCTTGATGCTGTTGACAATATCATTCATTACATCAACCCGATTTTATTAAATGAAAAAGATTTTAATTATACCATTATCATTTGCGGAAAAAATCTACCTAGTGAATATAAAGAATTGAAGTCTCATCAAAATATCATCTATGCTGGATTTGTGGATGACATCAGTTTATACTTCATGGGAGCTGATATCTTTATCAATCCTGTCATCGATGGCGGTGGCATTAAAACGAAATTAGTAGAAGCGCTTGGAAATAATTTATGTTGCATAAGTACAGTAGAAGGTGCTATTGGCGTTCCCGAAAATATAACAAATGGAAGACTAAAAGTGGTGCGCGAAAAAGACTGGAGCTCCTTTGCTCAAACGATTATCAAAACAGATACCAGAAAAGGATCTATTGACCATGCTTTCTTCAACCATTTCTATTGGGGGAATATTGCAGCAAAAGCGAAAAAGATTATAGATGATGATTATTGTCAAAGCACCTTATAAAAATAGGGCTTGTTTGAGATAATTGTTGGCATGAAAACCAATAATCTAAATACATTCTTTGTATAACCAACCCAATCTAAAAATCCGATTGCTGACTTTTTAAATAAAAAAATTTTTGAGAAAAATAAGCCTAAAAAGAAAAATGGGATAGCAAGAAAATAGCAACTCATCATTAGCATGTACCAGTGAACACCAAATTCCTTTCTAATTCTAACGAAATTACTAAGCATTATTTGAAACCCTTTTTTATCAAATAAATTTTGATACCCTTGACCCGAAGAAACAAAAGCAACATTAGCTGTAGCGCCTTGCAGATGTAAAATATTAATATCACCAAAGATACAGAGTCTGCCATGTTTTTTTAATCTACTGCACCATTCAGCTTCTTCTGCATAAAGAAAAAAATCTTCATCCATTAATCCAACTTTGTCAATAATATCTTTTTTTACCATTAAAAATGCTCCGTTTATCCAATCAACAAACACTGTACCTTTTGCATTTGGCACATTTGTTTTTTTTACATTGAATATAGTTGATAGTCTCTTTAAAAGAGATCCAACGTAAGGAATAGGCAGTAAATAATTCAACCCTCCTCTCATAACAAAATTTCCTGAAATTTGAGGAGAATAATCTGCATTCAATAATTGAATTCCACAAGCAACAGCATCAGACATTTTAAATTCAGATGAGCATTTATTAATTGCATCATTCAGAATAATTGTATCTGTATTTAATAATAATACAACCTCTCCTTTAGCAATTTTAATCCCTGCATTATTGGCTCTTGCAAATCCAGCATTATTATCCATCTGAATAAATTTCACAGATGGATAATTTGAAGCTAATAATGCTTCAATATTATCATTAGATGCATTATCAACAACAATAATTTCTAGTTCGTTAGTCGGGTATTTATTAATGGATTTTAAACAATCTATTAATAAATTAGAAGACTTATAATTTACCAATATTATACTTGTGAACACTTTTTTCAATTTGACAAACAAATTACATGTTTTTTTTAAAACCTAAATAAATTGTAAACAAAACAATAAAATTAAAGTCATTTAATCTTACTTTTACGGAATAATAAATTTAATTTCAAATGAAAACAGCGTTAATAACGGGTATTACTGGGCAAGATGGTTCTTATTTAGCTGAATTTTTATTAAAAAAGGGATATAATGTTCACGGAATAAAACGTAGAAGTTCATTAATTAATACAGAAAGAATTGATCACCTTCTTTTTGATAAGACAATTTCCGACCGATTTCATTTACACTATGGTGATTTGACAGACTCTACGAATTTAATTAGGATAATTCAACAAACTCAACCAGATGAAATTTATAATTTAGCAGCACAAAGTCATGTTCAGGTAAGTTTCGAAACACCAGAATACACGGCTAATTCAGATGGCTTAGGAGTATTGAGAATATTGGAAGCTATTAGAATTTTGGGATTAGAACAAAAAACTAAGTTTTATCAAGCATCAACATCAGAATTATATGGCTTGGTACAGGAAGTACCTCAAAAAGAGACCACTCCATTTTATCCAAGATCACCTTATGGTGTTGCTAAACTTTATGGTTATTGGATTACTGTTAATTACAGAGAGGCGTATAATATGTATGCAGTGAATGGTATTTTATTTAACCATGAAAGTCCTAGAAGAGGTGAAACTTTTGT
>CALQJH020000152.1 GCA_943330835.2 Candidatus Kuenenia stuttgartensis | reverse complement strand
GCCGTGAAGTCTTTCTCTGATAATATTGGCTAAGGTGCCTACGAATGAAAGTTCTCCTTTTTCAAAAAGCTGCAAGCACTCTTCATCAGTAATTCTGGTGTTATGTTTGACTTTTTCAGCAATGCCTTTCAAGATAGGATCTGCAGTAGCATTAATCAGTATATTAATAGTATCGCTCATCACTTTTTTTGCAAATTTACACTTATTGAATTTTAAATCATGAGTTTTGGTCATAGTAATTAAATGCCCCATTATAAATTAATGAAGTATTAAAAAATAGTTATGTATTTGATATAACAGTCATTTAGCAAGATTTCTCTTTAATTTCATAGAAATTCAAAATAAATTGTTAATTTCCCTTAACTAAAAACCAATTATACTATGAATGTTAAACAAAGACTCATCGCCTTGAGCTTTCTTCAATTTTTTATTTGGGGATCATGGCTCATCTCAACTGGAGGGTATCTGTTCTCCATAGGGTTTACTGGAATTGAAATAGGGAGTGTTTACTCTACACTTGGAATAGCGTCCTTATTTATGCCTGCATTATTGGGAATTGTAGCTGACAGATGGGTGAATGCAGAAAAAGTATTGGGGATTGCTCATCTCGTAGGAGCGGCATGCTTGTTATGGGCTTCTACAGTAAAGGATCCAAGTTTAATGTTTTGGGTAATGTTGTTTAATTCTATGGCATATATGCCTACGATTTCGATGAATAATACTGTGTCTTACAAAATTCTTGAAAAGTCTGGATTCGACATCATTAAAGCATTTCCACCTATTCGCGTTTGGGGTACAATTGGTTTTATTTGCGCCATGTGGTTTTCTGATTTGACTGGTTTTTCAAAATCGAATATTCAGTTTTTTGTTGCGGCTGCTGCTGCCATCGGTATGGGAATCTATTGCTTTAGTTTACCTGCATGTCCGCCTGCAGGGGCTACAAAAAAAGAATCCTTTTTATCTACACTAGGCTTAGATGCTTTTGTTTTATTTAAGCGTCAGAAAATGGCAGTGTTCTTCTTTTTCTCAATGTTGCTAGGTGCTGCATTACAAATTACCAATACTTTTGGCGGTAGCTTTCTAGGAGATTTTGGACCATCCTATCCTGATTCTTTTGTAGTAAAACATCCCTTGGTCATGCTGTCACTTTCTCAGATTTCAGAGACTGTATTTATTCTTACTATTCCCTTCTTCCTTAGAAAATTTGGTATTAAAATCGTAATGATTTTCAGTATGATTGCCTGGGTACTTCGCTTTGGCTTATTCGGGATTGGAGATCCTAATCCTCAGGGCGGACTTATATTCCTTGTATTATCAATGATCGTATACGGTATGGCATTTGATTTCTTTAATATTTCGGGATCTTTGTTTGTTGAAAAAGAAACGCCGTCAAATATTAGAGCAAGTGCACAGGGTTTATTTATGATGGTTACAAATGGAGTGGGCGCTATTATCGGAGGATTGGGAAGTGGATGGGTAGTAGATAATTTCACGCTTAATGGAGTTAAAGACTGGCCAAGTATTTGGTTTACTTTTGCTGCCTATGCAATGGTGTTAGTAGTCTTTTTTCCATTGGTGTTTAAATACCGTCATTTCCCGGAAGATGATTTGGGAAGTTTAGCGAGTAAGCATTAATGTTATGAAGGTATAGAAATAAAAAAAGGTTGTCTTTCGGCAACCTTTTTTCTTGTAAACGATTTCTGTAAATTATTTTAACGCCTCAATCTTTTTTACAAAATTCCCCTTTGGCTGGGCACCTACCAATTTATCAACTATTTCTCCATTTTTTATAAATAAAATAGCTGGAATACTTGTAATGCCATAAGTCATAGAAATTTGAGGATTGTGATCCACATTTACTTTTCCAATTTTCACTTTCCCTTCATATTCTTTCGCTAATTCTTCAATTACGGGTCCGATTGCTCTGCAAGGGCCACACCATTCTGCCCAGAAGTCAATAACTGATAATTTATCGGAGTCTAAAACTTCTGTTTTAAAGTTCGCGTCTGTAAATTCTAATGCCATAGTTTTATATTTTTTTAATGTGATAATTTTATTGATACCTGCAAATGTATAGCCATATTTTTTATGTGCACAAATGACATATCCACAATTATAAAGAACTGCTGTGAATAGATGATCAAAAAGTCATGGTGTTAGCCAGTTGTACTGACAGAAACATCAATTTGAGCATTGTTATTTAAGAATTCAATCATATCGTCATTCAAGGTAATGCCTTTCTCAAGAGAGGAAAGGGTCAATTTTCTTTGAAGTACAATATCATGGATGTTGAATTTCAGCTGCGTATTTCCGGGGTTATTATTGATATTTTGGTCAAAGAATGAAATGAAATTTTCATCAACAAACTGTGGAGCAATATCAAGGGTAATTTGCTTGGTTTGTGTTGATTTTAAAGACTCTAATAAATGTAATTTTGATATTTTAAATTCAAATTGGCTGGTATTAAATCGTTGTTTAAAACTACCTTCCATTAAGATAATTCTTCCTTTTTCCAGATAATTAATGTATTTCACATACTCTTCACTCCAGATCATAAACTCCGTTTTCCCACTGAAGTCTTCCAGATGCAGCACTCCAAATTTCTTTCCGTTTTTGGTAAGACGATGTTGGGCATCAATAACCAATCCAGCCAATCTGAATGGCCTTGTATTGGGGGTTTCATTAATAAAGGCCTTAATGGAATTGAATTCACTAAGCGGTGAAATATTGTAATGATGCAATTCGAATTTAAAATTATCGAGCGGATGTCCACTCATGTACATACCCGTGACATCTTTTTCAAAATCAAGTTGTTCAATCAATTGCCAGGGGTTGCAATTAGCCAATTTTGGGGGAACGATATCCGGCATTTGCATATCGCCAAAAAGTGTATTTGTGGCATTGGCAGATTGCGATTGGTATACCCCTCCAAATTTTACAATTTTTTCCAGTGAAGGTAAATCACCTGGGGCTTGATAGAAATATTGCGCGCGATGCATATCTTTAAAACAATCAAATGCGCCACTGTAAATCAAACTTTCCAAAGATTTTTTGCTTACTGCTCGAAGGTTTACTCTTTTTACAAGATCATAAATATCCTTAAAATGCCCATGTTTATTTCTTTCTTCAATAATGTTTTCTATTGCCGCATCTCCAGTTCCTTTTAATCCGCTGAATCCAAATCTAATTTCCCCTTTATTATTTACAGCAAAACCATTATGGGATTCATTGATGTCAGGTCCAAGTACTGTTAGCCCCATTTTTTTACACTCTTCCATGAAGAAAGTGATTTTGTCAATACTTCCGGCATGGTTCAATACAGCTGCCATATATTCACTTGGATAATGAGCTTTAAGGTAGGCCGTTTGATAGGCAACAAATGCATAGCAAGTGGAATGCGATTTGTTGAAGGCATATTGTGCAAATGCTTCCCAGTCTGTCCATATTTTTTCTAGTTTATCCTTCGGGTGTCCCTTAGCGGTAGCACCGTCAATAAACTGTGTTTTCATTTTATTAAGGATGCTGATTTGTTTCTTCCCCATTGCTTTTCGAAGTACATCCGCATCTCCTTTGCTAAAGCCTCCTAATTTTTGAGACAGTAACATTACCTGTTCCTGGTAAACCGTAATTCCATAGGTTTCTTCAAGATATTCCTGCATGTCCGGCACATCATAAGTAACAACTTCCTTGCCATGTTTACGTGCAATAAATTTAGGAATGTATGCCATCGGCCCCGGTCTGTACAAGGCATTCATCGCAATCAAATCATCAAATTTATCCGGCTTTAATTCTCTTAAATATTTTTGCATGCCGGCACTTTCAAATTGGAAAGTTGCATTCGTGTCACCAAGTTGATACAATCTGTAAGTCTTTTCATC
>CALQJH020000151.1 GCA_943330835.2 Candidatus Kuenenia stuttgartensis | reverse complement strand
CACATAACAGTACTACGCAAACTGCTTGTGAGTCATATTCTTGGAACAGTAATTCTTACACTGCTTCTGGAACTTACACTTACAGTTACAATAACACTGATGGTTGCCCGTCTGTTGATACTTTACATTTAACAGTTAACTACGGTACACATAACAGCACTACGCAAACTTCCGTAGGATCATACAGTTGGAATAGCAACACTTACACAAGTTCTGGAACTTACACTTACAGCTACAACACCATTAATAGTTGTCCATCTGTTGACACTTTACATTTGGTTATTAATGATGTTCCAGTTGCAGTTAATGATACGTATGCGCCAAGTCAAGATTCTACCTTCTATGGTAATGTTGGAACTAATGATACCCTTAGTAATGAAGGAGGCAATAACTTCACTTTAATCAGCGGACCTTCACATGGAACAATAACATTCAATAGTAATGGCACATTTGCATATACGCCAACAATTGGATTTACGGATTCAGATACCTTCTACTATAGCTTATGCGATACAAACAATAATTGCAGTACAGCAATGGTAGTACTTGTAATTCAAGCTGGAGGAACTACTCCTGTCACTTTAACTTCTTTTAATGCTAGATTATTAAATAGCGAGAACGCTCTATTAAATTGGATTACACAATCAGAAATTAATACCAGCCATTATGATGTTGAGAGAAGTGAAGATGGTATCCATTTTACAAAAAGAGCTGCAAAGAATGCAACTGGATCTCCTACTATTAGTCAAAACTATGATTATACAGACTTGCTAAATACAAATGCAACTATTGTTTACTATCGTTTGAAAATAGTAGATAATGATGGGTCATTCAAATATTCAAATATTGTTCCGCTTAAATTAAAAGATGTAAATAATGAGATGTCTGTTTATCCAAATCCATTTATATCTAGCATTACAATAGAATTAACAAGTCAGACAGAAGACATTGCTAAAGTAAAAATGATGACTATTGACGGACGTACATTAAATCAATTTGATGTAAAAATTCAAAAAGGGAAAAATGTAATCCCAGTGAATAACTTAGGCCGTCTCCCTAAATCGACATACTTACTTGAAGTAAAAACTACTGCTAAAACTTACATAAAAAGAATTGTGAAAAACTAATGTATTACTAAATAAATCTAATCTTCAGAGGTTGCTAAAAAATAGCAACCTCTTTTTTTTAGAATAAGCATAGTAATCATACGTATTTTTATAACTTCATAATTAGATTTTCAAAAATGCAACTCCTCAAAAAAAACAGCATACTACTTATAATAATGCTATACTCATTTGCCTCCTATTCGCAGGATGCAGATGAAACAAACAGATTCAATCATCAGGATACGCTTAGAGGCAGCTACGGTTTGGGAAGAATGAAATGGAACGTATTGTATTACGACATTACAGTCATCCCTGATATTAATGCGAAAAGAATTTCAGGAAAAAACACGATTACCTTTTTTGACAGTGGAACAAATACGATTCAAATCGACCTTCAACAACCCATGGAAATGGACAGCATTATTGAAGACCAGCAACAATGCTTCTTTCAAAGAGAAGGAGATGTTTATTGGGTAAAAACAATCAAAGTAAGTCAACCCAGGTTAAAAAAAATAACCTGCTATTTTCATGGCAAACCCCAAGAAGCGATTAACCCTCCTTGGGATGGTGGGTGGATTTGGAAGGTAGACAAAAATAATAACCCATGGATTTCTGTAGCTTGTCAAAACCTTGGAGCAAGCGCATGGTACCCTTGTAAAGACACTCAATCAGACGAGCCAGACGAAGGTTGTACTTTAAATATAATAGTACCTGATAGTCTTAATGGATTAGGCAATGGAAGATTGACAGCCAAAGAAAAGCTGCCAAATAAATTATCGATGTACACCTGGAAAGTAAATGCTCCAATAAATAATTACAACATCGTTCCATACATTGGGAAATACGAACATTTTTCAGAAATATACAAAGGATTAAAAGGGGATTTAAATATGGATTATTGGGTGTTGGATTATAATATTATAAAAGCCAAAAAGCAATTTAAAGATGCAACAAGAATGATGAAGGCCTTTGAATATTGGTTTGGCCCCTATCCTTTTTATGAAGATGGGTACAAATTGATAGAGGCCCCCCACTTGGGCATGGAACACCAAAGTGCCATTGCTTACGGCAACAAGTATACGAATGGCTATTTAGGAAGAGATTTATCAAATACAGGATGGGGATTAAAATGGGATTTCATCATAGTACATGAAAGTGGACACGAATGGTTTGGCAATAACATTACCACAAGTGATATCGCAGACATGTGGGTTCATGAAGGATTTACCAATTATAGCGAAACACTGTTCACGGAATATTATTACGGAAAAAATGCCGCAAACGAATACATCAGAGGCTTGAGAAATGACATATCAAATGACATACCCCTAATCGGAAATTATGGCGTAAATAAGGAAGGCAGTGGAGACATGTACAATAAAGGAGGAAATTTAATCCATACCATAAGACAAATTATCAATAACGATCAACAATTCAGAAGTATTTTGATAGGACTAAATAAAACATTTTATCATGCAGTAGTTACAACACAAGAAGTAGAAAATTATATCAGTGAAAAATCCGGAATTGATTTTTCTAAACTATTCGATCAATACCTACGTACTACAAAAATTCCTGTTCTTGAATATTATTTTGGCAATAATGAACTTCACTACCGATGGAGTAATACAATTGAAAATTTCAAAATGCCTATAAAATACTGCCTTGGAAAAGATAAAAAAGAATGTTGGCTAACCCCAGAAAATAAATGGCAATTGAAAAAGATGGAAGATAAAACTAGTTTGAAAAAGATGCAGGTGAATCAAAATTGCTATATTGAAACAAAAGAAATAAAAAAGACCATTCGTAATAATTAAAAATCTGCCGGTTTTAAAATACGACCTGCACTGAGAAACCTTCGCTTATAATAGGATTCATCCAGACTGTTAATAATAACGCCCTGACTGGTACTTGCATGAACAAAATAATTATTGAATAAATACACGCCAACATGACTAACGCCACCTCTTGTATTGAAGAATAGCAAATCTCCTTCTTTAATTTCATTGAAATTTATCTTTTCTGCATTTTCATATTGCTGTCTTGCATTTCTTGGCAAATCAAACCCATAAATATTTTTTTGGAGCAAGCCTGAAAAAGAGCTGCAGTCAATACCAGATTTTGAAGTGCCTCCAAATTGATATCTTGTCCCCAACCATTCTTCTATGAATTGATAAAGAGATTGATTAGTCAATAATTCTACTTCTACGTTTAAAACCTGTGCATATTTAAATTGAAGAGAAGTGATTTTTTCGATACCGGTGTTTGGTGCACTTAGAAATTCATCTGGAATTATACGAATAGCATTGGAATTGCTTTTGATGGAGTTAGAAGAAGTATGAATTTCATTTCGATTCAACTGAATTCCATCAATGAAAGTAATGGATCTTGTATGCACCTTTTTTGAACCATTCACATGATGCTGTGCCAGAAGCTTGGATACCCCTAAAATATTGAACAAAAAAATAAAACTCAGAATTTTGTACATATTATAGCTATTGGAATAGAAACGTAAAATTAGCTTTATTAAAACAGTAGTAAAGTTACTTTAAAAATATAGATAATCTGTGAATTTTATATTCTTTTAATAAACATGATTTAATTAGCAGTTATTTAATAACATCCGTGATTATGACCATTTTTTTTTATACTTTTAGAAACGTTTTTTAAACGAAAAATTATCTCAATTTTTAAACGGCAGCTGGTATAAAAAATGAAATTCAGTCACTTACACGTACATACGCAATTCTCTTTACTGGATGGTGCTGCTTCT
>CALQJH020000150.1 GCA_943330835.2 Candidatus Kuenenia stuttgartensis | reverse complement strand
ATTGGCTACGACACCAAAACAAATTTACAATCCGGGGTTGTTTACGGAATCATCAATGAAATAGAGGGTTTCGTTGATAAATACAGTCATAAATATGGCAACTTTAACGCTGTATTAACCGGGGGTAATGCCGACTATTTTGCCAGTCAACTTAAAAGCAAGATATTTGCCGACAAGTATTTTTTATTTAAAGGTTTGTATGCACTTAGTGAACTTAATAACTGACACATTTAAGAAATGTTTATTCCTATTAACATTGTCCTTAATCGTATTTAGCAATGTAATTGCCCAAAATAATTCACCTCTTTCCAGATATGGAATTGGAGACTTAGCCCCTGCCCAAAATATTGTAAACAGAGCCATGGGTGGCGTATCTGCCGCATATGCTGATTTTGGATTATTGGGATCACCTCTTCATATAAACTTTGTTAATCCTGCGTCGCTGGGGAATTTATCTAACACAAAAAGCTTCTCTAATGTGATATTTGATATTGGGGCTGAAGTGGATTCAAGAACATTGAAAAGTACCACGAACACCGATAAATACAAATCAAACAACAGCACTATTTCCTATTTACAAATTGCTTTTCCCATATCTACAAAGAAAATGGAAAGGAAAGGCACCACTTGGGGATTAGCCTTTGGTATGCGCCCTGTAAGTAAGATTAATTATAAGATTCGAAAAGATTCTATTTGGGCTGGCGTAGGAGATACAACAACTTTATATGAAGGAACTGGTGGGCTAAATCAAGTTAATTTGAGCACAGGTTTGAAGAAAATTGGAAAAGGATCCTCTCACAATGAATTTAGCTTTGGGGTAAGTGTTGGCTATTCATTTGGTACGAAGGATTATAGTACAAAAAAAATAATTTCTAATGATACCGTGAATTATGCCAAATCTAATTATGAAGTCAGCAGTAGATTCGGCGGAATATTTATCAATACCGGCATTCAATACCAACTGAACACCACAAATAGCGGTACCTGGCGTTTTGGAGCTTTTGCAAATCTTCAACAAAAACTGAAAGCAAAGCAAGATGTTATTTTTGAATCTTATGGTTATGATTATACGGGAGATATCGCAACGATTGATAGTGTAGCCGGAGTTAAGGATAGCGTTGGAAAAATTGTTATCCCTTCAACTTTAGGCATCGGCTTTACTTACCACTCCAAAAATAATAAATGGTTAGTTGGGGCAGATTTTGAATGTTCCAATTGGGGGTCTTCTTATCGTTTTTATGACAAAACAGACAAGGTTATAAATAACTGGACCATGCGCGTTGGTGCAGAATATTATCCAGCAAAATTCAATGCTGCAAAAAATAATTATTTCAGTTACTTAAAATATCGCGCTGGCTTTTATTTTGGTCCAGATTATATCAATCTTGATGAAAAAAGAAATAATTATGCCGTTACTGCTGGTGCAAGCTTTCCTTTATCCACTCCAAGATCTATTCAAACAAGAGGGGAATATGTTACCCTTAATACCTCTTTCGAGATTGGAGCACGTGGAAATAAATCATCCGCCAGCTTCCATGAAAATTTTGTAAGATTCAACTTTGGCGTTTCTATGAACGCTCGCTGGTTCCAAAAAAGAATTTACGATTAATCCTGATTTTAAAATGAAGTTTTTCACCATAAATAATAAAATTATTACAGCTCTGGTTATGGGCTGTATTTTTTTGTATAGTTGTGAGAATGATGCAACAAAAGTGAAGAACCTCCATAAAAAACAAATTGGAATTGAGGAAGCTAAAAACATTATTCTCAATTATACTATTGGAGGGAAAGCCAAAGCCATACTTACAGCTCCGCTGATGCTGAATGTTCAAGACTCTGTTCCTTATGTTGAGTTTCCGAATACCCTTCGTGCAAATTTTTACAATGAGGCTGAGCAAATAGAAAGTAAAATGAGCGCGCACTATGGGAAATACAAACAATACCAAAGCAAAGTGTATTTAAGAGATAGTGTAATGGTAATCAACATGGGGAAAGGTGATACACTATACTGTGATGAATTGTACTGGGATCGCAATCGAATAGGAAGTGAATTTTATACCGACAAGCCCGTTCGTATCAGAACAAAAACAGAAATTATAAATGGACAAGGAATGGAATCAAGTCAGGATTTTAAAAACTGGCGTATTCTGCATTCAGTAGGGACAATTAGTGTTCCTGCTTCGAAGTTTCCGAATTAGACTTTCATGAAAATGTGGTAAAGAAAATTATGTTATAACTAAAGAATGTTTAGTGAGCGAACCTGTTTTGTGATTTTGCATATTCGCAATATTGCAATATCGCATAATCAAAAAAGACATGATAAATACTTTTTAAGTTTTTTTAAATACTCCATATTCCCTCTAACCGGAGATAATCTAACTTTCTTTACTTTTCTTCATTTAACTTTGCGTTCTAAATTAACATCAAAAATGGAATATCGTCGTTTAGGAAAATCTGGTCTGCAAATCAGTGCCCTTTCTTTTGGAAGCTGGGTAAGTTTTAGTAAACAAATTAATGATAAAACGGCTGAAGAGCTGATGAGCATTGCGTATGACAATGGCGTAAATTTTTTCGATAATGCTGAAATATATGCATTAGGTGAAAGTGAAAAAATGATGGGGCGCGTTATTAAAAAGAAAAAATGGGATCGCAGTTCCTATTTAGTTTCTTCAAAAGTACTTTTCGGTTGGAGAGGAAAAGAAAATAAGCCTAATCAAACAGGATTAAGCAGAAAGCATGTAATTGAAGCCTGTGATGAAGCGTTGAAAAGATTGCAAGTTGATTACTTGGATTTATATTATTGTCATCGTCCAGATAAAAAAACTCCTATTGAAGAAACAGTTCTCGCCATGAATCATTTGATTCAGCAGGGTAAAGTGTTGTATTGGGGAACTAGTGAATGGAGTGGGGTTGAAATTATGGAATCACATCGTGTTGCGGAAAAATATAGATTGATTGGTCCAACTATGGAACAACCTCAGTACAATATGTTTGAGCGCAATAAACTTGAAAATGAATACTTAGGCATTTTTAATACAGTTGGTATGGGCACCACCATTTGGAGTCCTATGGCATCAGGATTATTAAGCGGAAAGTATAATGATGACATTCCTAAAAACAGTCGCTTTGCGTTGCAAGGTTTTGACTGGTTAAAAGATCGCTGGATGCTTGAAGACAATCTAAAAAAAGTAAAAAAGATTTCAGAGTTGGCCAATAAACTTGGTGTATCAACCGCGGCATTAAGTATTGCATGGTGTGTTAAAAACCCAAATGTAAGTACAGCAATATTGGGAGCCACTAAAAAACAACAACTCTTAGAAAATTTAAAATCCTTAGACATTGTTCCGATGCTTACTCCTGAAGTAATGGAAAAGATTGATGCTATTTTAAAAAACAAGCCTAAACTTCCAGATTTTTAAGATGAGCAAAGTTATTTTATACGGCATACCTAATTGCAATTCTGTAAAAAAGGCAATGGATTGGTTAAATAACCATGAGGTTGATTTTGTTTTTCATAATTACAAAAAGGAAGGCATTGATATCGATAAATTAAAATCCTGGGCTTCACAAGTGGGTTGGGAAATCATCTTCAATAAAAAAGGCAGTACATGGAAACTTATTGCAGATCAGTATAAAAATTTGAATGAAAAAATTGCAATTGATATTATGCTTACCCATAACAGCATTATCAAAAGACCAATTGTTGAGTCGGGTAAAAAGCTACTTGTTGGCTACGATGAAGTTGCTTTAGCTAATTTACTCCAACAATAATTTTATTTCAACAATCCTTCCGGAACAGATTTTTCCAATAGATATTTATAAATAAATCTTGTCTTTAAATTTTGAAAGTGCAGATTTTTATTACCGGGCCATCCATGACGACCGCCGCTATAAGTCAT
>CALQJH020000149.1 GCA_943330835.2 Candidatus Kuenenia stuttgartensis | reverse complement strand
AGTATTCCATCCTTTATTATATCCCGGAGGGCAATTATCTGTTTTCAGATATACTTTTAATTCTACTGCATCAGAAATTATTTTTCCATTGGGGCCACTAATTGTTATTGATGTGGACATTTTACGATAAGTTTCTTCGCTCCAGCTAACAGATAAAACGCCTGAAATTTTATTCTTTGTTTCAAGTAAACAGTAAACTGCATCCTCTACAGAATCAGAAAAAAACGATTTTAAAAGAGCACCATGTACAGTTGATATTGGCGCAACTAAATAATTAATCAAATCAATTACATGAGATGCATAATCCAACAGACAGCCACCACCTTCGCTCGGACTTGAACGCCAGGTGTCTTGTTTTTTACGAATAACAACAGGGCCATAAGCTTCACCTAAAAAGTGATTGATCTCACCAAGATATCCACCAGAAACAATTTTTTTCACTTCCTCAAAAGTGCCAATGAATTTATTATGGTATCCCACTTGATTTATCAGCCCTTTTTCTTTGGCCATTTTAACTAATGCAGCGCCATCATTTATATTTAAACTAAATGGCTTCTCTACAAAAACATGAATGCCTTTCTCTAATAATTCCTGTACAATAGAAGTGTGAAATTTTGTTGGAGCAGATACGAAAACAGCGTCGGGCTTAATCGTATCAAGCATTTTTTTATAATCTGTAAAAGTTTTAAAAGGCGAATACTCACCTAATACATCAGTTACAATTTTTGAAGTGTCGGCTACACCTACAACTTCAACATCGGGATGTGCCCCTAAAATGGAGAGATGAGATATTCCCATTTTTCCGGCACCGATTACTGCAATTTTTATCATTACTTTTTAAATTTTAATATTTCTCTTTTAAATAATTGGTATGCTTCTTTTCCTTTATCCATTAATTCAAGTGAAGGTTTCTTGTCCTGCAAACTATTTATGAATGCATCAACCTTTTCTGCAGTTAACATTGGTTCATGTAATACAAGACCTTTTTGCAGTAAGAATTCATCTACCTGCAATAACGCATCTTGATACACTGAAATTGTGGGGATACCTAATATTGCCATTTCTCTGGTCATTGATCCACCGGCTCCAATGAAAATGGTGCATTTTGAGGCAATGCTTTCAAATCCCATTGGATTGTCCACAACTGTTACAGCATTGAATTTTTCCTGCTTATAATAGGCAGCTTGAACGGGCTCTCTGGGTAGTACCCAAATTTTATATTTATGCTGTAAAGCAACAATGGTATCATCTAAGAAATTTTGCCTGGCGTTATAATATTGTGCAGTTTGCATTTCTGGTCTGAAATAAATATTAACGCCCTCACTGTTATTATTTCGTGCCTGCTGTATTTTCTCTCCCTTACTCCATAAAAAAATACCTTCTTTCACACCAGGGTATTGTATCACTTTCTTTGCTGAAACCCCATGTTTAGCTACTTTATCAATCGCAAGATTTTCTGGAATTAATATTTTGGTAGCCGCTAAAAAACTTGGAATATTTCCCTTTGCGTGCTCATTATCATTCGTATAAATTGAAGGAATTCCCAAAAGCAATGCTACAACAGGAGAGTGAAATGAACTTTGAGAAACAGCCAGATCTGGTCGTTTCTTTTTTAGAAATTTCCTTAGTTGAAATACCCTAATTGGATAGCCGAAAAGTTTTTTGTATATATTTTTACCATAATGATCACCAACTACAGTATGCTTTAATCCTTTTTGATCTAAAAGCTGTATGGTATTACCCAATGGCCTTGAAGTAATAATAATTTCATGTCCTTCGCCTTCAAGTTCCTTTATTAGATCATGAAACATGTTTATATGTGGCGAGTTAGAGAGGTCAAACCAAATTTTCATGGTTGTTTTAGTTTTGATATTTGTGTTACATGAACCATCTTAAAATATTCTTCCTTTATTGGGGTTGAGCATTTTAAATATGGCTTATTTCATGTTATATGGTTTCGGATTCTTTTATGAAATGATTCAAATATACACAGAATGAAATGAACATCCAAGCTTGTGACCATCTCATATAAGGTATTTTAATAGAATATTTTTTATGTAATTTATAGAAAAAGTAACCTTTTTTAGACTGCATATGGTCAATTGTCCAGCTCAATACATTATCAACTACTACTTTATATTCATCTAATTTGTCACATTTTTTTAATGTAATTGCTAATTGAGAAGCTGAATGAATATCAATTGGGTAAGTTGAATCATTAAAGCAACGGGGAACACCTTCCTTTGTAAAAAAAGTGTTTATATAATAATCAAAGCCTTTTGTAAGTGAATCTTTGAAACTATTATCACCACTAAATTTCATGTAATCTGATATACATTCAAGGTTGTATCCTGTGTGAAAACTATCAACCCAAAAATGAAATGGTAATGGACTATATGCCCATGAGCCATCTTCTTTTTGACAATTACAACAATAAGTAACTACTTGCCTGGATGTTTCTATCAATTCTTTTTCTTTGCTAATAGAATATACCCTTGCCAATAATCTTGCTCCTAATAATGATGCATTGTAAACAACGCTGTTATCTAATGGAGAATAAGAAAATGCAAAGCTGTCATTTTCTCCCTTGGTACGGTTAAGGTCTTTTAAAAGAAAATCGCATGTACTCCTTGCCGTTGATAATAATTTGGGGTCCTTTGTAATTTCATATGCATCGAGCAGCGCATTGGCAATAAAACATGACGGGACAATTGTTGGAGTAAATTTGGGTTGAAAAAATGCCCTTGATTCCCAATCAAAATTATAACCCCAGCATGCACCTGAAAATCCTTTTGTCTGACATTCTTCAATTTTTTTCAAAAAGAAATTTATTTTATTTAAGTACGCTTCCTTTTTATCATGTTGATACAACTCGCAATATGCCGCCAAAAAAAGGCCCATTGCTTTTGGATTGTATTCAGGTTTTATACCAACAAGCTTTCTGAAATTTATTGGAGATCGTTTAAAAAACTGAATCCATGCAAGACGAACGAACCTTATTTTTGGCAGTAATGGAGTATGCTTAAAAAGTTTGCTGTTTAATCCATCGTATGGATCATAACCTTTGAATTCTGCATTCTCACAATAATTTTTCAATTCCTTGAATGAAGCATGTATTTTTTCTGTTGACATTATAAATTGTACAATTTAGTTTTCAATGATTTTTATTGTATAAATAAAGATGAAATCAAAGTCGTATAAAATTCTTTTAGTGATTTGATATCATTGTCTGATGTTTGAATATAATCTTTTCCTGGTTTTAATTTCCTTTCATTAATTATTGATGAAAGTCTTTTTTCTAAATCATCAATATCTCTTGTTTTAAAAAGAATTGTGCCTTCAGGCCTTTCAACAATATCAGAAGCCAATACTTTTTTTCCAAGAAAAAGTGCTTCTCTTACTGTCAATGCATCGCCATCAGTATTTGTGGGACGCAAAACAATGTCTGAACATTCAATAAGTTTCACGAACGATAGCTTTTCATTTATTAATAAAAAATTATTTTCTAATTTGTATTTTTTAATTAATGTCTGTGCTTCATTAAATCTGTTTTCTCCTTTTATAAGAGATGAAACAGTAAAAATAAAATAAACTGGAAGGTCATTATTTACTAACCTTCGAATTGTTTCAACGCAAATATCAAGTCCATATAAATCTTGATTATTATGAGTGTCTAATCTTGATGCATTAGCACATATAATTATTTTATTTTGTTGTCTTGCCTTTTTAATTTCTTCATTGATATTATTTGGCAAGTTGGGTTCTTCTGACATAACCGGTGGAAGAAATGCATGTTTCACAATACATTTATCAAGCGGTAATGAAAGCTTTTTATAAATGTCGGAATTCACCAAAATAATTTTATCTGCAAGTTTAAATACTGCAGCATCAATTGCACGAAAAGGCATTTTT
>CALQJH020000148.1 GCA_943330835.2 Candidatus Kuenenia stuttgartensis | reverse complement strand
TGTCTATCTGAGAATAATCAAGATGTACTTGAAGATAAAGTAAAATGGATAGAAGTTTTGCCGATGCAGCAATTAAGTGCAGATCATGAACATTTATATATATCAGAAATTATTAACAAAGGGGTTTATTCGCATGTAAGATTAAATATCTTTCCCGACGGTGGCATTAGCAGGTTGAGAATATTTGGAACTATAAAATCTAATTAATGGCTGGAATAATTTTACTTTCTATCCTCGGCATTGCTTTTCTGATGCTAATCATCATTACCTACTATTTGCACCATCTGGAAAAAGAGGATCAATTTGATACTGATGCAAATGAATCTTTATGGAATAAACTTGCGGAATCAAAGTCTTATGTTTATACAGGCATTGTACTTACTGCTGTTGGTATAATTGCGGTGATTTATTTATTGGTTAAAGGGTCTCCATGGGAAGCGCATTTAATGGAATGGCTGAATATTATTGTAAGACTCATGCACATAACTTTCGGAATTGCATGGATTGGCGCCTCTTTCTATTTTGTATTCTTAGAAAATGCACTTAATCGTACAAAAGATCTCAGAGAGGAATTGGCCGGAAATTTATGGGCGGTGCATGGCGGAGGTTTTTATTATCTTGAAAAGTATAAAGTAGCTCCACAAAAAATCCCAAAAGATTTACATTGGTTTAAGTACGAAGCTTATTTTACTTGGGTGAGTGGATTTTGCTTGTTGTTTATTGTCTACTATTTTAATGCTGCTGCTTTATTAATTGATAAGAATGTCCTTGATATTGCTCCCGCCAAAGCTATTGGTTTAGGTGTGGGTTCTTTTTTCATTGCATGGTTTATTTACGACTTGCTTTGTAAATCATCCATTGGTAAAAAGAGTGTAGCTTTTACAATCATCGGCACAATAATAGCAATTGCATTTGCTTATGGTTACACACAAGTGTTCAGTGCCAGAGCGGCGTATACTCATTTCGGCGCTATGTTAGGATCTATAATGGTAGCGAATGTTTTCTTTGTAATCATTCCATCACAAAAAGCAATGGTAAAAGCAGCCAAAGAAAACCAGCCTTTAAATCCCGAATTAGGAAAGAATGCTTTGAAGCGTTCGATTCATAATAATTATTTTACATTACCTGTTCTTTTTGTAATGATAAGTAATCACTTCCCAAGCACTTTCGGTTACAAATATCCGTGGTTGATTTTGTGTTTGTTTTCCATAGGCGCTGCTGGAGTGAAACACTATCTTAATCTAAAAGAAAAAGGACAACTTTCCGTTTGGGTAATGCCCATTTCTGCACTGATTTTATTAGCAGCTGCATTTATTTCTGCGCCACCAAAAAATCCTGGCGAATGTAATAAGACGGTTAGCATAACGGAAGTAACAGCTATTGTCAATAAACGTTGTATTGCTTGTCATTCGTCAAGGCCAACTGATGATGTTTACAAAGTGGCTCCTAATGGTGTAATGTTTGATACGCCCGATGATATTGTTAGAAAGAAAGATTTAATTATGCAAAGGGTAGTGGTGACTAAAACAATGCCGCAAAATAATAAAACAAATATTACTCAAGAGGAAAGAGACTTAATCAGATGCTGGATAGAGCAAGGGGCCTCTGTAAAATAAAAGGGGAACATATTATTCTAAAGGTTTTTCAAAATTTATTATATGACGATATCAGATTTCAATAAATTAGCCCATCCGGAAGCACAAATTCTTTTAAAAACATGCTGCGGATCTTTGCAATGGCAATCAGCGTTACTGGATGCTCTGCCGTTTAAGGATGAAAATCATTTGATTCAAAGCGCAGATAGTTGTTGGTATGATCAATGCAAAGAGTCAGATTGGCTGGAAGCATTTACTCATCATCCTAAGATTGGAGAGGTGAAAAGTCTTACAGAAAAATTTGCTTCTACGTCTCATCTCGCAGGGAAGGAACAGTCAGGTGTAGACGCTGCAACAGAAGATGTTATTCAAGCGCTTGTAAACGCTAATCAGCAATATGAATCAAAGTTTGGATTTATATTTATTGTTTGTGCTACTGGAAAATCTGCTAATGAAATGTTACGGTTACTACAGGATCGTTTGCAAAATTCAAGAGAAGAAGAACTGCATATTGCAATGGGCGAACAACAGAAAATAACTTTGCTGCGGCTAAGAAAATGTTTATCAACTGCCCATTGGCAAGATCAAACGGTTAGTCAAATAACTACTCATGTGCTGGATACTTCTATTGGTAAACCAGGACAAAACATTACCATACAATTAAAAAAGTCTGTAGGAAATATCTGGCATGCAATTGCTCAGGGCGTAACCAATGCTGATGGTCGTATTCCTGATCTTCTGCCAATTTCAAGAGTTTTGCCCCTGGGTAATTATCAAATGGTATTCCATACATCTAAATATTTTAATGATCTAAATGTTAAAGGATTTTATCCAGCTGTAGAAATTCAGTTTACTGTTTTTGACAATAGCCATTATCATATTCCTTTATTAATTAACCCTTTTGGCTATTCAACTTATAGAGGAAGTTAAAACCAGATCTAATTATTCAAATAATACATTCAAAATAGTAAATTTAAAACAACATGAGCCAATCGATTTCTTCTGCTAAGAAAAAAAAATTATTTGATAAATTAAAAAAAGCTAACACCGATTTTCAAAAAATATATCCAGGAGATCGTTCTGATCGCCAACCTGTGCATACTGTTTATGGTGGTGCTAATTTATTTAAATCAGATTCTGCAAAAGTGCTAGGATTAAGAGCTTTGGAAGCATTCAATACATACGCTCCTGATTTTGTGAGTTTCGGTAAAATATTTGGCCTCGATGGTGCGAATGAAATATCAGCTAAAAAACCAATTGCTACTATTGTTAAAGAGTATAATAAACTTTCCGCCGAACAAAAAAAGAAGCATCCCGTAAGACTTTCATTTGAAGTCTATAATAAGGTGATTAATAAATTAAAGCAGGAAGCGATTGAAGATTTTAGAATTGATTTCGAAGATGGTTATGGAAATAGAACTAACGAAGAAGAAGATCAGACTGCTATGCAAGCTGCATTAGAAGTTGCAGAAGGAATGAAGAAAAATTCACTTTCTCCTTTTATAGGCATTCGAATAAAGCCTTTTACTGAAGAAATGAAAGACAGAGGGTTGCGTACGCTCGATATTTTTGTAACTACTTTGACAAAAGCAACCAAAGGTAAATTGCCACAGAATTTTGTGGTGATGTTGCCTAAAGTTACCATCCCTGAACAAGTGAGTACTTTAGTTGGTTTTTTTGATATTCTTGAATCTCAATTGAAATTAAAAAAAGGCAGTTTGAAAATGGAAATGATGGTAGAGACGACTCAATCAATCATGGATGCTGATGGAATAAATCCATTGTTAAGATTTATTACAGCGAGTAAAGGTCGTTGTATCGCCACACATTTTGGTACTTATGATTACACGGCTTCTTGCAGTATTACCGCTCGTTACCAGGAGATGAACCATCCGGTTTGTGATTTTGCACACCACATGACAAAAGTCGCTTTGGCACATACAGGGATATGGTTATCCGATGGAGCTACAAATACAATGCCGATTGGCCCTCATCGCGGCGCAAAACTTTCCACAGCTCAAATGAAAGAAAATAGCGCTACTGTTCATCGCGCATGGAAAAAAGGATACGATCATATCAGACATTCTTTGTGGAATGGTTTTTATCAGGGCTGGGATTTAAATCCTGCACAGCTGCCTATGCGCTACACCGCAGTTTTTGCATTTTTTCTTGAAAGCTATGATGATGCGGTAGAAAGATTGAAAACCTTTGTAGAAAAAGCTGCAAGAGCAACACTCATTGGAGATGTGTTTGACGATGCAGCTACAGGGCAGGGGTTGCTTAATTATTTTCTGAGAGCATTGAACAGCGGGGCAATCACAGAAGAAGAAGTTTTGGTAACAGGCTT
>CALQJH020000147.1 GCA_943330835.2 Candidatus Kuenenia stuttgartensis | reverse complement strand
TTGGGGTAATTCCAGACTTTATTGAAGCTTGATTTAATGATGTTCGTCGAGAATCATCATCCAATTTATACAGCCAACCAATCATATCTTTTGATTTAGAAAATTCTTAATAACGAAATCACTTATTCTTGCAGGTGCTAATTTTAAATCATGCTTTAATTTTTTTTTATCCTCTTTTTTAAGCAAGTTGATTATTTTATTTATATCCGTTTTTGAAAGATTATCTAAGTCCAACTCTTCTAAACCCAAAAAAAGCAAACTGGTAATTGTACCAATCATTGCTAATTTTTTTGTGGTAGTTGGTTGAAACACAATTGAGCTATTCCCAAGGGAGATATTTTTTTTAGTACCATTGGTTAGATACACCATTTTCATTGGTACTTGAGTTGAAAGACCAATTTTATTTAAAGCATATTGACCGGTAGGCATGATTTTGACATGATCTTTTTTAGCCAAGGCCATTGCAATCTCTTCCATAGAAGGAAGTACATCCCCAAATACTTTATCGTGAATTGGTGTCGCATAAATACCTTGCCCCATCCGTAGAAGTACTTTTTGCTCTACCAATCGAGAGAGTGCTTTTCTTATGGCAGTAGAGGTTCCTAAGTCCTTAAAATCAGATGGCAGAAAAATCTGCCCAGGCTTTGAACGCTTAACCTTTGCTTCAATTTGGCTATTTATAGATTCATTCATGTCACAAATATACATATTTTTGTGACATACAAAAATAGTCCATGTCACAATTTTTCAAATTTAAGTGACAAATCTACGGAACGTCAAGTACTAAAAAAAGTTACCCTGTCGATATTTGCATTAATAAAAGAGGGTAGCAAAATTATACATATTATATATTATCATTATATCATTTGCCGATACAAAACTTCGAAAAAATGTAATCCAACTTATCCTCGTTCGTTATCTCGCCTGTAATTTCTCCCAAATGAAACAAGCAGGTTCTTATTTCTATCGATAACAAATCGCCAGAAACATTATTATCCAAAGCGGATTTTATGGAAACTAGTGAAGTACTGATTTGTAGCAACGCTTGTAAATGTCTGGAGTTAGTGACTATCGTATTGTCGGCGTTTACTGATTTAGAAACGGTTGATTGATATAATGCTTCTTTTAATTCCTCAATGCCTATATTTTCTTTGGCTGAAATAGAGATCATTACATCATCATTTTGAGTTGAAAAAGAATGGCTGAGATCCGCTTTATTTCCAACCAATAAATATTTGATTGCTGCATCTTCAAATAATTTTACCTGAGTTGATAACTCTTCCGCAGATGTTGTGATCTTATCAAAAATATACAAGACAATATCAGCGCTATTCATTTTTTCAAGACTCTTCTCTATCCCAAGGTTTTCAATGATATCCTTGCTCTGTGTTCTAATACCGGCCGTATCAATTAATCTAAAAAGTATTCCATTTATGTTAATCGTCTCTTCTATTGTATCTCTTGTTGTTCCAGCAATCTCACTGACGATGGCCCTGTCTTCATTTAGTAAGCAATTTAATAAGGTAGATTTTCCTGCATTGGGTTTTCCAATAATGGCTACACTTACTCCATTTTTAATCACATTTCCCAATTGAAAAGAAGTGATGAGTTGTTGTGTTGAATGTTCTATCTCATGAATCAAAGCATAAAACTTAGTACGATCAGCAAACTCTACATCCTCAGTTGCAAAGTCCAGCTCCAGCTCTATCAAAGAAGCAAATTGTATAAGTTGTTCTCTCATGTTTTTTAACTCATGAGAAAATCCTCCTCTGATATTATGTAACGCTGTTTTTTGCGAAGCCTTTGTATTAGATGCAATTAAATCAGCTACTGCTTCTGCTTGTGTAAGATCAAGTTTTCCATTTAAAAAAGCGCGTTGGGTAAACTCTCCTGGCTTCGCCAATCTTGCACCGTATTTTATACAGGCATTAATAATTTGCTCCTGAATATATGGACTGCCGTGACCGCTAATTTCTATCGTATCCTCGCCAGTATAACTTTTAGGCCCTTTGAATAAGGATAATACAACTTCATCTATAACCTCCTGCCCATCTTTTAATAACCCAACATGAATAGTATGTGATTGTTGAAAGGTGATATTTTTAGAGGGGAAAATTTTGGAAACAATTTCAAAAGTGTTTTTACCACTTAATCTAATTACACCAATAGCAGCAATCCCTGGGGCAGTAGCCAAAGCAACAATAGTATCATCCCAGCCATAAAGCTTGTTATTCATTGTACAAATATAAGTAACGAAAAAGGTTTGTCCTTATTGAAAAAAACCTCCAACAATACTGCAGGAGGTTTTGTAAAAATTATATGCTTGAGAATTATTCCTGCACTACCCAAGTTATGGGCTGACGTTTGTAAGCAATTACATTTCTGCCATTCTGAATAGCTGGGGTCCATTTACCTGATCTTTTGATTACACGAATAGACTCTTGTTCCATTCCATACCCATGACTCGTTTCCGCTACTACATCACTTACACTACCATCCTTTGCTACAATAAATCTTATGACTACTGTATAAGTACCCGCTGGAGCACCATTGTTTCCTGGTGTTTCGCTATCTAAATTACTTGTCAAAAATCTTATCCAAGCTTTTGTTCCGCCAGGAAAATCCGCTTCTACCTCTACCTTGACGAAGATTTTATTTTCATCATCATCTTTAGGTAATTCAGTATTCGTAGACTCTACCGGTGCCTGTACAACTTGTTCTTTATTGTCACTTTCTACAGTCTTAGTACTGATAACCTGATCTTCCTTAATTTCTTCTATTTTTTCATCAGGTTTCACCTCTTCATCTTTTACGATTTTTGGAGGGGTGAATTTCACCTGATTTACTTCCGGTGGTGGTGGTGGTGTTGGCGGTGGCGGTGGTGGCGGCGGTGGTGGTTCGTCTTTCTTAATTTCCGCCATTTGTGTATCTACCACATCTATAGTGCTTTTGTTTTTGTATTTATCAATAATGTTTGCAAATACTGTTCCAAGAAATACTAATAGTAATAATGCGCCTGTAAAAATCAACGCTTTTTTTAATCTTAAATTATAGTTTCTCCTTAAATCATAAGCTCCGTATGATTTATTTCTGCCATCAAAAATGATGTCAAGTAAATCGGCGTTTAAAATTTTATTTACATCCATAATAATTTGTTTGTTTAGATCGGAATTTTAAATAATTATTTCTCAAATTATTTTATGCCATTCGCTTCCTCTGTTTTTCTAATTAACAACTCTTCTGTTGCAGTCATATCTACTTCTGCATAATGGCCAGGAGGAACTGCGCAAATACTCATCTCATCAAGAATATCGATAGCATTTTTGAAGGTTGATTGCTTATCAGATTTGATAATATACATCAAGTCGTCAATATTGGTGGCCTTCTTTTTTGCAACGATTAGATCTCTGATTTGTTTGAATGTAGTGCTCTTGAATTGCTCACTGAGTTTATCTACTTCTAACTGACCATAATAATAATATACTTGATCTCCTTTGCCCAACAATATAGTCATCGCACCAGAGTTCTTTACTTTCATTACCTGGGTGGAATCATCTTTTGGTTCATTCATATTCATAGCCGTAGACTGGCTCATTGTTGTGGTGAATACAAAGAACGTAATGAGCAGAAATCCCAAATCAACCATTGGAGTTAAATCAACTCTGGTAGATAATTTTTTTCCTTTTTTTACGCCGGGTCCTTTCTTATGATGTCCGCCACCCGACGAAGTATCCATTTCTGCCATATCGGTATGTTTATTTTAATGAATTAATTGGCTTTCGGTGGATTTAAATATAATTCAGAACCAACAGGAACAGCTTCGCCATTCGTAACAATTCTGAATTTATAAATCTCATTTTTCTTGAAAGCTTGTTTGATATTTTTAAATGCTGGATATAAGGCAGCATTGTCTCCTTTTACAAGCAGCATTTCCTGCAACTTACGTTGATCAGTACCCGCATATACATTAG
>CALQJH020000146.1 GCA_943330835.2 Candidatus Kuenenia stuttgartensis | reverse complement strand
TCAATGCCAAGAGTGCAGTAAGCACCAAGTACATGAGGTTGATCATCTTCTGCCTAGGCTCTTTAGGTAAAGACATGACTAATTGAATTAATTATTTTAAAATATTGTTTGGATCGAATCTATAACAGTTTAATCAATTAGATTATCTGCCCTGCATTGCACTTAGCATATTACCATATACAGCATTAAGCTTACTTAGATTGCTTGCTAAAGTACTGATTTGTTCTTTTGCTTTTGTAGCATCATCAACACTGCTTATCATAGCCTGACTTGCTTCCGCTAATTTACCATAGAAGCTATTTAATGCCTTTAAATGATTATTGCTCTCATTCAATTCCAGTTCATAAATAGTATTTAATGAACCTAAGTTTTTAGTAAGAACTTGTACTTGCTCATGGAAACCTTTAGCACTTTCAGCTGCATTATTAAATGAACCCATTGTTGCAGCACTATTTGTAAAAGCTGTAGCCATAGAACCCATTGCAGTTGTAGCTTCTTTTGTTTTAGTCCCAAAATCACTAGTAGACTTAACTACATCACTAACATCAGAAATATTAGAAACTGTAGCACCTAATTTTTGAAATCCTTCACCTAATTTTTTCATACTGGCTGGAGTAACATCAGCGTCTCTTAACATTTTGTCTACTGAATCAACAGCACTCATTGGTTTTGCACCATGAGATTCAAATTCCTCTTTAATACTTGGATACACAATATAAAGTATACCATAAAGCAAGAAAATTATTGCTTCCGTATACAATCCGATTTTTAAGAATAAATCCGCAATTGGTGTGTGAAGAATTTTCTGTAAGGCACCAAAAATAACTACCGAAGCAGCAACAGATACGGCAACGTCCATCCACTTACTAACGTTTGAAGGAATTTTAACTGACATGTTTTTTTAATTTTTAAGGTTGTTGATTTGAAAATTGATTTGGAAAATTTTAGAAGATAACCCATTCCTATATTTTAATAGTAGGAATGGGTTATTTTTTCAATGATTTATTAATAGAAGTATTCTATAAGAATTTATTTAAAATTATCTGCGTTTTACTGCTGACATTGGTAAATCTAACACACAACGAAATCCAATATATGATTTTGAAGTATCTTGATATTCGTAAGCGCGGGTGCTTGTTTGTAAGAAAAACCCTACATCTTTCCAGCTACCACCACGGGTAACTTTACGTTTCATACGTGGAGGATCAGAATCTTTAGCATTCCAACGAACATCTGGATTCATATCATGTTGAAAACTATAACCGCCTTCACTAAATAAAGATGAAGTCCATTCTGCTACATTTCCAGCCATGTTATATAAACCGAAATCGTTTGGCCAATATGCATCAGCCCTTACTGTATAAAAACCACCATCTTCCGGATAATTTCCACGACCTGGTTTAAAGTTTGCAAGTAAACATCCTTTTTTATTTCTCAAATAAGGACCGCCCCAAGGATAAGGTGATTGAGAACGTCCACCTCTAGCTGCATATTCCCACATTGCTTCTGTTGGTAACCTAAAATCAGATTCGGGTGATCTTTTCTTTGACTCTAAAAACGCATTCATATAATGTGTGCGCCATTCACAAAATGCCGTAGCTTGTTTCCAGGTAACACCAACTACAGGATAATTTCCATAAGCAGGATGACTAAAATATTTTTTAGCCATTGGCTCATTATAAGAATAAGCGAAATCTCTAACCCAGCAAAGTGAATCGGGGTAAACCGGTACTTTTGTTTTGATTATAAATGCAGAACGAGGAATTGTAACATCTCTGTTTTGAGCTGCAGCTTTATAATCGAAGATTTCAGATTGATATACAATTTTAGTTGCGTCTATTTCCTTTCTACCAAAAATTCGGTTATCGGGAGTAACTATAATAGCATCTATTTTTTCAATTGTTGCTTTATCACCCCATTTGATTGGCTTTTTCCAATCAATATATTCATTACCATCTGATCCTGTTTTAACAAAGCCCATTAATTTAGCGGCTATTGAATCTCTTACCCAATTAGTGAACTGGCGATATTCATTGTTAGTAATTTCTGTGGCATCCATCCAGAAACCATTAATAGATACAGACTTATTCCTTGAAGTGTAATTAGAATTAACGTCCTCATCACTAGGTCCCATATGAAATGTTCCGGGTGGAACATAAACCATACCAGGCGGCCTCATTGGAGTCCATTTACTATCAGGCGCTACTCCATGTAACTGACCATCGTTTGGCAAGGTTTTGCCAGACTTATTTTTACCTCCAAGCATACTACAGCTGCTGGAGCTTACTGCGACAGCTACTATAGCTATCAAGAAAAATAACCGATTAATCATCTTTAGTACTTTGTGGGTGATGGCAAATGTAATAATAATTTTAATTCAAAAGCAAAAATAGGTTTTGAATTTGATGTTATTTTTTATAACAAAAATCGAACCTGTTTTTCACAAACGACTAAATTATTAAAATATTGTTGATTGAAATGTTAAAGACCATCTAATTTTTTACTAATTTTTTAAAATCGATGATGTTATTTACAGGTTTTAAGCAACTAAAATTTCGGCAAACATATATTAAACCATCCTTTTCGTATTTTTTATTTTTCAACAATGGATATTCTTTTTCCACATTAGACTTTTGAAATACTTTGTTAGGCATGAAAATCATTAATATTTCTTGTGAAAGCGCTTCGCATTTCTGTCCCGTTACTACAATTTCAAGGATTCCTGTTTGTTGCTTAAGAATTGAATTTGCCCAAACCGCAAATGAATTGGGATGCTTTTCAATTAATGGCCTTACCCGTCTGATCATATCTATAGAATGATTTTTCCACTCTTCCTTATCTAAAATAACTGATAAGTAAAACAAGTTTTCGGACATAACACTATTGCCTGAAGGAATTGCATTGTCATATATTTCTACTTTACGGATAACGATATCCGATTGATTAATATTGGTATAATAAAATAAACTTCCATCGCTTTGCTTGAAATTGTCAATTACATATTGCGTAAGTAACTTCGCTTCATCTAAATATTTCTCATCGCCAGTCAACTCCTGCAAATGAATACAGGCTTGTATTAAATAAGCGTAATCATCTAAATAAGCATTATACCTAACAATGCCATTTTTATAGGTGTGAAAGGTTACTTGTCCATCTCTTGAAAATTCTTTTTTAATAAAATCATACAAGGATAGAGCGATTCGTTTGTACTTTTCATTTTTTAACGCTGCTGATGCCTTACAAAGTGCGGTTAACATTAAAGCATTCCACCCCAATAATATTTTATCATCTGTGGCTGGCCTGATTCTTTTATTTCTCTCTGCAAGTAATTTTTTTTCTGAGTCTGCTAATTTTGCTTTTAAATCATCAACTGAAATATTTATTGAATTTGCAAAAAAATCATCTTCATTACTTACATGTAAAATGTTTTTCCCTTCCCAATTGCCAGACTCCTTTACCCCGTAATATTCACAAAATATTTCAGCATCCTTTCCAAGAATCATTTCAAGTTCTGATTTTTCCCAAACATAAAACTTCCCTTCCTCCCCTTCGCTGTCTGCGTCTATAGCAGCATAAAATCCCCCGTTATTATTGTACATCTCATTTAAACAAAAAGAAATCGTTTTTTCTATTGCATGCTTAAATTCTAAGTCTTTAGATATTTGAAAAGCATCACAAATCACATTTATCAAAAGGGCATTATCATAAAGCATTTTTTCAAAATGAGGTGCGAGCCATTTCTCATCGGTGCTATATCTGGATAGGCCACCTGCAATCTGATCATAAATTCCGCCCCTGAGCATAGTTTTCAATGAAAACAAAGCATGGTTTAATGCTTTTTCATCTTTACAAAAATGGCTATAGCTTATTAGATATTGAATAGAGAATGTTTGAGGGAATTTTGGAGCGGTACCAAAGCCTCCTTGCATTAAATCTGCAGTTTTTAAAATTTTATTCTTGATTTCCTCACAAAATTCT
>CALQJH020000145.1 GCA_943330835.2 Candidatus Kuenenia stuttgartensis | reverse complement strand
GCCTGGAACCCAACAAGTAAATCGGTACCAATATGGATTTTTATCTGTAAAATTTACAGCACTACTTGTGCATCTTGAAACAACATCGGTATTGCCACAAATATTAACGGAGTTCTGAAAGAAAGAGGTCGTGCCACAAATTGGAAATGCTGTTTGAGCCGTTTGTCCTAATGTGGTACAAGTTTGAGCTTGCCCTTTATGGAATTGAAATTGTAATAACAATGTAAATAATAAAAATAATGTCTCTTTCTTTTTTCTCATTTTCTCCTTTCGGATTTTGTAAATCGCAATTAGTTAATCTTATTTTTTATTTCCTGCAATTTCAATAAGGCCTCAACAGGGGTAAGTCTGTTGATGTCTACATGTTCTAAAATAGTTCTGATTTCATCAAAAGTAATGGAGTGGGTATCAAAAATACTCAATTGCATTTTGGTGTCATTCACATTCTTCAAACTCTCCTGGATATTATTCTTGATGTCGCTTTTAGAATCTCTGCTGTCTTCTAATTTTGTCAAAATTTCATTGGCACGATTGATTAAAGCAGGAGGCATGCCTGCCATACGGGCAACATGAATTCCAAAGCTATGCGTGCTTCCGCCTTTTGCCAGTTTCCTTAAAAAGATAATTTTATTTCCAACTTCGTGGTTGGTGATATGATAATTTTTAATTCCTGAAAATTGATTTTCTAATTCATTGAGTTCATGGTAATGCGTCGCAAAAAGTGTTTTTGGTTTCTGCTCAGATTCGTGTAAATATTCTGCGATACTCCAGGCGATAGAAATGCCATCATAGGTAGAAGTGCCTCTGCCAATTTCATCAAGAATAATTAAACTTCTAGAGCTGAGGTTGTTGATGATACTGGCTGTTTCATTCATCTCCACCATAAAAGTGCTTTCACCACCACTAAGGTTATCCGAAGCGCCAACTCTGGTAAATATTTTATCAGTCAACGGAATGTGAGCAGCAGAAGCAGGAACAAAACTTCCCATATGCGCCATTAACGTAATTAAGGCAGTCTGTCTGAGAATCGCACTTTTACCACTCATGTTAGGACCTGTAAGAATAATAAGTTGTTGACTGGAAGAATCAAGCATGATGTCATTGGTAATGTAGCTTTCTCCAATAGGAAGATTTCTTTCTATTACAGGGTGGCGACTATCTTTCAATTCCAATTCTTTTCCTTCGTGCAGGCTTGGTCTTTTGTAATTGAATTGTAGCGCATTGTTGGCATAGCAAGTCAAACAATCCAAGACTGCCATTACATGTCCATTTACTTGCAATGGAGCAATATAATCTTGTAATTCATTCAATAATTCTTGAAAAAGTTGTTGTTCAATCTGGATGATTTTATCTTCAGCGCCCATTATTTTTTCTTCGTAAACCTTCAGTTCTGGGGTAATATAGCGTTCTGCATTGGCTAAAGTTTGTTTACGAATCCAGGTTTCAGGCACTTTGTTTTTGTGCAGATTGGTAACTTCGAGGTAATAGCCAAATACGTTATTGAAACTAATTTTCAATGATGATATTCCTGTATTGATGGCTTCCTTTTGTTGCAGTTCCAGTAGATAATTTTTCCCGCCACTTGATATTTCTCTGAGTTCATCCAGTTCTGTGTGTATGCCTTTGGCAATCAGTCCGCCTTTATTTGTTAATGCAGGTGGGTTTTCATTGATTTCTTTAATGATTTTGTCGAGAATATATTGACAAGGATTTAAAGAATCCCCCAGCCGTTTTAAATACTCATTTTTGGAGTAGCTGCAAATTTCTTTTATTTGAAGGGTTTGTTGAAGACCCCTTGCTATTTGTAAGACTTCTCTGGGATTTATTTTTTTTAAAGGAACTTTTGCTGCCAATCTCTCTACGTCTCCGGCTTGTTTGACGTGTAGGATTATTTTATTCCTGATGTCAATATCCGTTATTAAATAACTTACAGCTTCCAGTCTTTCATTGATTCGGGAAATCGTATTCAAGGGCATGAGCATCCACCTTTTCAACAAACGAGAACCCATAGGGGAGACTGTATTGTTGATCGTCTTAAAAAGCGTGTTCGCTTGTTCGTTAGTAGACAGCAGTTCTAAATTTCTTATAGTGAACTTATCCATCCAAAGATGATCATCCTTATTGATACGCTGCAGGGAAGTGATGTGTTGAAGATTAGGGTGTTCCGTATCTTTAAGGTAATGCAGAATAGCCCCTGATGCTATAGTTCCGTAGCTTAATTCTTCTACGCCAAACCCTTTCAGGCTATGTGTTCCGAAATGCTTTAATAGATTTTCCTTCGCATAGGATTCTGTGAATATCCATTCATCAAGAGAGTAGGTAAAAAAGCTATTGCCAAATAGTTCTTTAAAATATTTCAATTTATTTCTTTGGAAAATAACTTCAGCAGGTTGCAGACTTTGAAGCAATTTATCTGCATATTCTTTATCGCCTTCTGCAATAAAAAATTCTCCAGTTGAAATATCCAGAAAGGCGATGCCTATTTTTTCATTCTCAAAATGTAGTGCGGCTAAAAAGTTATTAGTATTATGTTCAAGTAGTTTATCATTGGTAGCAACTCCTGGTGTGACCAATTCCGTTACGCCTCTTTTTACAATTCCTTTGGCAGTTTTTGGATCTTCCAATTGATCACAAATAGCAACACGATATCCAGCTTTAACTAATTTATGCAAATAAGTATCGAGCGCATGATATGGGAAACCGGCGAGTTCCAGTGATGTGGCATTGCCATTATTTCTCTTGGTAAGCGTGATTCCTAATACTGCTGATGTATTAATCGCATCCTGGCCAAATGTTTCATAAAAATCACCTACACGAAACAGTAAAATTGCATCTGGATATTTTGCCTTGATAGCATTGTGTTGCTGCATTAAGGGGGTTTCGCTTGAAGCCTTTGCCATAAGAGGCAAAATTAAGAGATAAGTTTCAATTGTGTGAAGAGTTTGGAAGGTTTAAAAGTTAAACGGATTCACTGCTTCAGATGGGTATAAGATAGCATATGAGGAAGGCAATAATGATTTTTTATGGGGTGTCGAAGTAAGAATAGTCTTGCCTTTTGATTATTTAGGCCTTGAATTGATTTTGCAATTTTGCAATATCGTAATATTACGAATACTCAAACAACACCGCCAAATATTTTCACTAAATTTTATTCATTCCTTCCTCGAAAGCTATTACAAGTATTTTAATCATAATTTACCAATAGTCAATCCTCCATCCATTTTGAATGTATAGCGAATTTTCTCATGTGGTTTTGCCTTGTATGGATTTTTGTAGCATTTTTTCTTGTAATAGATTTCAACTGCAAAATCTGTGTCTAAGGTTGTTAATTTTCTTTAACAGCATTCGTTTACCAAAAAATATGGAAACCACTATCTTTGCGGCGAAATAAATATTCAATGATGAAAACTTTTGTAACCTTACTAATATCTTTTTTGATGATTTTTCATTCTAATGCCCAGCCATTAAAGGGTATGGGTAAGAGTGATGCCGATGCAAAAAAAATACTCGATGCAGTAAGTTCTAAATTTAAAACGTACAAATCTGTGCAGGCAAAGTTTGTACTCAAAATTGAAAATGCTTCAGGAAAGTCAATTGGTACTAAATCTGGATCAGTCTTTATGAAGGCTACAAAATACCGTATTTCATTGCCTGGTCAGGAAATGTTTTCTGATGGATCAACCACATGGTCTTATGAAAAATCTTCTAATGAAGTAACGATTAATAAAATTGATCCTTCTGCAAATGCTATTACTCCTCAAAAGTTGTTTACTAATTTTTACGACAAAGATTTCTTGTATAAATTAGATGGAGTGGTTAAGGAAGGGGGGAAAGACTTACAGGAAATCGAATTGACGCCCGTAGATAAGACCAAGCCTTTCCATAAAGTTTTATTGTATGTAAACAATTCAACTATCTATTCCACAAAGGTTTATGAGAAGACTGGCAATCGCTATACCTATAGTGTGAGCAACATGAATACAACATCGCTTATT
>CALQJH020000144.1 GCA_943330835.2 Candidatus Kuenenia stuttgartensis | reverse complement strand
CCAATCAACCATTCAACTAATCAATCAACCAATCAAGCAATCAAAACCAATCAACTAATCAACCAATCAACAATCAACCAATCAACCAATCAACCAATCAACCAATCAACCTCTTCAACCTCTTCAACTTTTTAAACCTCTTGAACCTTTTAAACCTTACATTCCTCCTCTCTGTCTCGATACTTCATACAAAATCACTCCCGCAGCAACAGACACATTCAATGATTCGAAATCACCTGGCATAGGTATTTTAAATTTCTCATCGCAAATTTTCATTACTGCAGGATAAATTCCTTTTTCCTCACCTCCCATTACAATCGCACAAGGTTCTGAAAAATCTATAGCTTGAATATTTTTTTCTGCAGTCATTTCACTGGCAAAAACTTTGATACCATTAAGATGTAATTCATCTATGGCTTTCATCAGACTTCCTACTCTGCATACCGCAATTTTCTCCAATGCTCCTGCAGAAGTCAGAATAGCATCTTCATTTAATGCGCCAACCCCTTTTTCAGGAATAATAATGGCATTTACACCAAAGCTGAAAGCACTTCTGGCAATGGCTCCAATATTCCTGATATCGGTTATTCCATCTAACATTAGAAATAATGGGGTTTGTCCATTTTCAACTACAAAAGAAATAATCTGTTGTAAATCCTGGTATTGTATTTTCGATATTTGAGCAATGCAACCTTCATGATTGCTGATGTTGAAGCTATTTAATTTCTCTACTGGGACTTTATTAATAGGAACTAATTCTTGTGCGGCAAGCAACTTAATTTCATCTATAAGTGGTCCATGAACAGTAGATTGCAAATAAATACGCTCCAGTTGTTTACGTTCTTTCAACGCTTGAATGATTGCTTCTCTTCCAATGATTAGCGTATTTTTTTTGGGGCGTTGGTGTTGATGTCTAAAATTTTTCACTTTTCTAATTTAATCTTTTGTCCAAATTGCAAAAAACCATCCAGAGTATTCGGGATGGTTTTAATATCAGATATTTAAAACAATTTATTTTAATCCAAATACTTTTTTAACTTCTTTTACTGCATCTAATTTTTCCCAGGTAAACAATTCCACTTTCTTAGTCAATTTTTTACCATCAGGAGAAGTAAATGTTTTTTCAACCACTTCATTCTTACGTCCCATATGTCCATAAGCAGCAGTTTCGCTATACATTGGATTACGTAATTTCAAGCGTTGTTCGATAAAATAAGGACGCATATCAAAACATGACATCTTCATAATTTTCTCTGCTATTTGCCCATCAGTCATTTTTACTTTTGCAGTACCATAGGTTACTACGTTGATACTTGTAGGTTGCGCTACTCCAATAGCGTAGGACACCTGCACCAAAACTTCATCACATAATCCTGCAGCTACGATATTCTTAGCGATATGTCTTGTTGCATAAGCAGCAGAACGATCTACTTTACTTGGATCTTTACCACTGAAAGCACCTCCACCATGAGCACCTTTTCCGCCGTAAGTATCCACAATAATCTTACGACCTGTCAAGCCTGTATCTCCATGTGGGCCACCAATTACAAACTTACCAGTTGGATTTACATGATACTTTATTTTGTTGCTGAAAAAATGAGCATACTTAGGATATTTCGCCTTTACTCTTGGAATAAGAATAGCAATAATATCCTTTTTAATTTTAGCAAGCATGCTGTCATCCTTTCCAAAATCATCATGCTGTGTTGATATAACGATAGCGTCTATACGAACAGGTCTGTTATTATCATCATACTCTAAGGTAACCTGACTTTTTGCATCAGGGCGCAGGTATTTAATTTGCTTATTCTCTCTTCTCAATGCTGCTAATTCCTCTAATAATTTATGAGCAAGATTTAACGCCAATGGCATATAATCATCTGTTTCATTGGTGGCATATCCAAACATCATACCTTGATCGCCAGCGCCTTGCTCTTCTTTTTTCTTTCTATCTACGCCTTGGTTAATATCACTTGACTGCTCATGAATAGCTGACAATATCCCACAAGAGTTTGCTTCAAACATATATTCGCTTTTGGTATAGCCAATCTTGCGAATAACGCCTCTTGCAATTTCCTGTACATCTAAATAAGCTTTACTTTTTACCTCTCCGGCAAGTATCACCTGCCCTGTAGTTACCAATGTTTCACAAGCAACTTTACTCGAAGGGTCAAAAGCTAAAAAATTATCAATAAGTGCATCACTAATTTGGTCAGCTACTTTGTCTGGATGACCTTCGCTAACTGATTCTGAAGTAAATAAATATGGCATGTTTTTTTTGTTTTAAGATTGCAAAGATAAGGGATGGGGTATAAAACAACAAAGCCCTTTTTAAGGGGCCTTGTAAAAATATTTTTATTTGATTTTGGTATAGACTATTCTCATTCTCATTCTGTATTTCGCATTGGGATCATTTGAAGGGATACTTCCACCTCCCACTTTTACTGACCCATATGCAATGGTATTTGGATACGGAATCAACACTGAAGCATATTGAGGATAGCTGAAACTGTGAGCTGGGAAAAGCCTCAACTCATAATTTTTGCCAGGTTGAGTAATCAATTTCTGAACGTATCTGGTAATGTTGATGTTGTAATAAGACTGTGAACCAGAAAGGCCAACTCTCTTCCGAATGTATCCACCAAAGTAAGTAAAATCAACAGATCCGTATGAAGGGAAATAAGGAATACCACCAGTTTTGAAATCAGGATCATAGGCAGACCCAGGATTCAAATCATAATAGATCGGTTTCCATTTATTAGTAACTGAATCTACCAAATCCAGATACATGTAGTTTGGAGCATTGTATACATTGTCATAATTCGCATCAGGGATTTGCTGTATTTCAATTTCTGCTCTATTGATTACACTATTCATCAAAGTGTCTTTATAAAACTTAGACGAAGTATCCAATTGAGGGATTCTCAAATTTGCAAATGTACCTGGAGTGGTTTGTAAATATAATTCTTGAACTCCTGAAGGCAATGCTCTTGGATTTCTAATTATTTTATTAGCAACAGCTGACTTCCTTACTGATCCGCCAGTATAGCCTGAATTAAAATAAAAATTAGAATATACCGTATCAATAGTAGCAGCATACCCAGTATCATTATCCGTTCTGCTTCTTTTACTATAATGAAGTTCTAATCTTGTTTTTCCATCATTAAATAAATCTGTGTAAACAAGTGCATTGTCATTTGAACTGGCCTCTATGGCAAATCCATTATTGAAAAGTCTGAACAAGGAATCACTATGAAATGCATTATTAAAACTATTGGTTAAAGAGTCTCTGGAAAAAAGCCTATCGCGAAAGGCATCATTGAGTTTTATTCTAATTTGATAATTTACAGAATCATGTATTCCTACCTTTGTATAATTTCCTAATGATCTGATATCTATCGCTTTGCTAACACTTAATGACTGTCCCTTTGTAGGAGCATTATCTTCTCTTATGTTATTATATCTGTAGACCGAATCCCAAAAGTTTGGAATTCTAGTGCTTTGATCTCCAATTTCAAATACCTGCAAATGTATCGGCTGTGTGCTGTCTCCCCAGAATCCTTTATAGCTCAAGCACAACACTACAGAATCCGCTTTCATAATGGTATCCTTGGGCTGAGATCCAATATAAAAAGGATAAAAAGATGGACGCATCTGTAAATATAAACTAGCATCAGTAGCACTGATACCAGCAGAATGGTGATCATCCTGAATATGTCCAATTGCATAATTTTCAGAAAGCCCCAGCTTCGTACTATCCTGATCAAATACCCCTTGTGTAGTTAGGATATCTAAGGTATCAGCGAATGTATTTACGTTATCTATGGCGGGAATAAGATCGCCTCCAATTGTTGTAGTGTCTAATTTAGTACAACTTCCAATAATGAAAAGAATAGACAAAATGATAACTGAGGCAGAAATGTATGGTGTTCTTTTTTGCACAAATAAAATTTTAAAATGCGGGATTATTTTACAAGATCGCTGTATAATTGTAAAT
>CALQJH020000143.1 GCA_943330835.2 Candidatus Kuenenia stuttgartensis | reverse complement strand
GAATCCTCCTACCTTCGCCATCCAAAATTAAAATTGTCGCGGGGATAGCTTCGACATCATCTAAAAAAAAGAACAATGAGTAAATTACATTTCACCACTAAACATGCGAACGAGGCTACTGTGCAGCGTAATTGGTACGTTGTAGATGGTACTAATCAAACCGTTGGACGTATGTGCGCAAAAATTGCGTCAGTTCTCCGTGGTAAGAACAAAGCCTATTACACTCCACACGTTGATTGTGGGGATTTTGTTATTGTAATCAATTGCGAAAAGGTAAAGTTTACAGGCAATAAAATGGAAGATAAAGAGTATTTAACCTATAGCGGCTATCCAGGTGGTCAAAAAGGCGAAGCTGCTCAGGATTTATTAAAGCGTCGTCCAGAAGTAGTTGTAGAAAGAGCTATTAAAGGGATGTTGCCTAAAAATCGCCTGGGTCGTAAAATGTACAAAAAAATGTTTGTTTATGCAGGAGCTGCACATCCTCATGGAGCGCAAAAGCCTACAGAATTAACTTTCACAAAAATTAAATAATTCAACTACGTATCTATTAAACGGTACAAAAAAGTATAATAAATGGAAAAGCAAAAAAACGCAGTCGGTCGCAGAAAAGAAGCGGTTACCCGTGTTTTCCTTTCAAAAGGAGACGGAAAAATCACTGTAAACGGCAAAGACTATAAAACTTATTTTCCTCTAGTTTATTTACAGAATCAACTAGAAGCACCTCTTAAAATCGCTGAATCAATTGATAAATTTGATATTGTTATCAATGCAGCTGGCGGTGGTGTAAAGGGTCAGGCGGAAGCAGCAAAACTAGGCATATCAAGAGCATTGCTTGAGGTAAGTGCTGATTATCGCCCATTATTGAAAGCAGCAGGTTTGTTGAAACGCGATCCTCGTTCTGTTGAGCGTAAGAAACCAGGACGTAAGAAAGCAAGAAGAAGCTTCCAGTTCAGCAAGCGTTAATATTTTTTCATTTGATGTTTATGGTTTGATGTAAACAACATCAAACCATAAATACCAAGTACCAAACAACTTTAAAAAATTATAAATGGAAAATACATCATTACAACAGCAACTTCTTGAGGCAGGCGTTCACTTTGGTCACTTAAAGAAAAAGTGGAATCCAAAAATGCTTCCTTATATTTTCGCAGAAAAAAAAGGGATTCATATTATTGACCTTAATAAAACTGTAGAAGGTTTACAAGAAGCCGCAGCAGCTATGAAAGCAATTGCACGTAGCGGAAAAAAAATCATGTTTGTTGCTACAAAAAAGCAAGCAAAGGAAATTGTACAAGAGTCTGCAAAGCGTGTAAACATGCCTTTTGTAACAGAACGTTGGTTAGGTGGAATGCTTACCAATTTCAATACTGTTCGTAAGAGCGTAAAGAAAATGCAAAGCATCGAAAAACTTTTGGGTGATGGAAGTGCTGAAAATCTTACTAAAAAAGAAAGATTGACATTGACCAGAGATAAAGATAAAATGGAAAAAGTATTAGGTGGTATCGCACAAATTAGTCGTGTACCAGCTGCTTTATTCATGGTTGATATTGGTCATGAACATATAGCGTTAGCTGAAGCAAAGCGTTTAAATATTGGCACTTTTGGAATGGTTGATACCAACTGTGATCCAAATAAAGTTGATTTTGCTATTCCTGCAAACGATGATGCTACAAAATCAATTGCAATTATTGTAAATTATATCACAGCAGCTATTGCAGAAGGATTGCAAGAGCGTCAAGCTGATAAAGAGGAAGATGATAACTCAGATGTTGAAGAAAGCGCTGAAGCAAAAGCAGCTCGCTTCGAACAAAAGGTTGATAGTGGGGATGATAAAGGAAAACGTTCAAGAAGTGGTGGAGGGGCAGCGCCAAGTAAGCGTCGTCCAGCAAGTGCAGGTCCAGGCGGAAGAAGACCAGCAGGTAAGTAAAACGTTTTTTAATTCAATTTTAAAAATTTAAACTCCAAAATCGGAGTCAAAAGGAGCTAAATATGAGTACTATTACAGCATCAGATATTAATAAATTGCGTCAGGCTACAGGAGCAGGCATGATGGATTGTCGTAAAGCTTTGACTGAAAGTAATGGCGATTTCGAAGGAGCTATTGATTGGTTGCGTAAACAAGGTCAAAAGGTAGCAGCAAAGCGAAGTGATCGCGAAGCTAAAGAAGGCGTGGTTTTAGCAAGAACTACAGCAGATAACAAATCGGGCATTGTTCTTTGTATCAGTTGCGAAACTGACTTTGTAAGTAAGAACAGCGACTTCGTTGCATTTGCTACAAGTATAATGGATGCCGCTATTGCTCATAATGTAAAATCTGTTGAAGAATTAAACGAGATTGAAATTAATGGTGCTAAAGTTTCTGATTTAATTAATGATAAATTAGCTTCTATCGGAGAAAAAATAGGCGTGTCGAAATTCGAAAGAGTGGAAGCGCCATTCGTTGCAAGTTATATACATGGTACAAATCGTATGGGTGTATTGGTTGGATTAACAACAGATGCTCCAGAAGCCGGTAAAGATGTAGCGATGCAAATTGCAGCAATGAATCCATTAGCAGTTGACGAATCTTCTATTCCTGCAGAAGTAATAGCAAGAGAAAAAGATATTGCAATAGAATTAATAAAAGCTGAAGGCAAGCCAGCAGAAATGGCTGAAAAAATTGCAATAGGAAAATTGAATAAATTTTTCAAAGACAATACATTAATGGCACAACCGTTTGTAAAAGACGGTAATAAATCTGTAGCTGAATATTTAAAAAGCATACATGCTGATTTAAAAGTTACAGAATTTAAAAGAGTGGCTTTAGGATAAGTTCTTTAATCAAACCCGGCATTAACCGGGTTTTTTTATGCATAGTCTTGATTGTTAATCTGAAAATAAAACGCAAAAAAATGCTACCTAAATACAAAAGAATTTTATTAAAAATTTCTGGAGAATCATTAATGGGAGATAAAAACTTCGGACTTGATTCAAGTGTTATTGCACAATATGCAAACGACATTAAACAAATTACTGAAATGGGTGTTCAAGTGGCCTTGGTAATTGGCGGAGGGAATATCTATAGAGGAATGAATGAAGCTGAAACTGGAATCGAAAGAGCACAAGGTGATTATATGGGAATGTTGGCAACAGTAATTAATGGAATGGCTGTTCAGAGCGGACTCGAAAAGGCCGGAGTGTATACTCGTTTACAAAGCGCCATAAAAATGGAACAAATTGCTGAGCCATATATTCGAAGAAGAGCTATCCGTCATTTAGAAAAAGGACGCGTGGTGATTTTTGGAGCGGGAACAGGTAATCCTTATTTCACGACAGACACTGCAGGTTCGTTAAGAGCAATTGAAATAAAAGCTGATATTATTTTGAAAGGAACAAGAGTTGATGGTATTTATACAGCTGATCCAGAAAAAGATCCTACAGCTACAAAATTCGATAAGATTTCTTTTGCAGAATGTCTGGAGAAGAAACTTAATGTTATGGACATGACAGCCTTTACACTTTGTATGGAGAATAACTTGCCCATTATTGTATTTAATATGAATAAGCAAGGAAACCTAATGAGTGTTGTTACAGGTGAAAAAGTAGGAACATTGGTTAGCTAAATCATTCGAATATTAAACGGCTTCTTTATGCTGAGAGAAGATTTTATAAATGAATTAAAAATAGAAAATGAAGAACTTCAATTTCAATTGAAGGACTTAGAATACTTAATTCAACTCAAAGAAGAAGAATTAGCAGATTTAAAAAAAACTTCTCAAAATATCATTGAACTTCAAAGCAAACTTGATCAAAATCTCTATCAGTTTGAGCAAATGCAAAATTTTATAGGTAATCAACAACAACAGGCAGAAGGTGCATTAAGAAGAGAAGCTTCTATGGAAGAAGAAATGATAGACAGCATGAAAGCTGAAAAGTCCTATTACGAAATTCGGGAAGAATTTAAAAGCAATAAACTTGCCTTAAATGATCTTAATCAACAAATGAACGAAGTGGTTGCTTTATAT
>CALQJH020000142.1 GCA_943330835.2 Candidatus Kuenenia stuttgartensis | reverse complement strand
GTTGGATTAAAAAATTCGCCAAAGTTTGTTTTTTATCCAACCAAATGCACAAACCTCACCATCAGCAATGCCATTGTTTTCAATGAAGACTGGGCTCAAAACGGAGATGGCATAGATATCAGCGCATGTAAGCAAGTAATCATTTACAATACTATGGTAAGCGCCGGAGACGATGGCATTTGCATGAAAAGCAGCAATGGCAGCAATGATACTGCAGACACTCAATTACAAAATGTCATCATCGCAGGATGTACCGTTTTAAAAGGGCATGGCGGATTTGTAATCGGAAGCAATACCGATGGTGGCATGAAAAATATTTACGTAACAGATTGCATATTCAATGGTACTGATATCGGCATTAGAGTAAAAAGCAATGTAGGCAGAGGCGGAAATGTAAGAGATATCTTTATTGATAATATCAAGATGGACAACATCATTAACGAAGCCATTTTATTTAGCACAAGTTATGGCGACAACACTGTTGGCAAAGCCTCAAGCTTAATAACAGACCCCAAAAATGAAAAGACACCTCATTTTAATAATTTTCATATAAGCAATATTGTTTGCTCGTCTGCCGCAATTGCTATATCTATTGCGGGAATGGAAATACAACCCACCCATGATTTATATTTTGAAAACATTGAAATCACTTCAAAAAAAGCATTTGATGCAACCGATGCTAAAAACATCTTTTTGAAAAACGTAAAGTTCAATTCAGATGGCAAAATATACAAACTAACAAGAACTGAAAATATACTTTCCGATGGAAAGCCTGTATTGTAGTTAATTAAAATATTCAATGAAATAAGATGGGGCAATCAGAAAAGGTTGTCCCATTTTTTTATACTGCATTCTGCAATGAACAACACTTTTTATTTAAGATGACAAATAACATCTTCAGATTTCATTATCAATACAACTAATGAAATCTGTTATTCGTTATCCTTTGACAACGTTTGCATAAATAAAAGATACCGCTTATTCATAAATACTCTATTTTGTTTGTAAAAAATAAAATATGTTATTTCTTTGCCGACAATTGGGCAGGGCCTTATTTAAGAAAATCAGACAAGCCATTTGAAATGGGCATAGGTGCTGAAGACCCAACAATATGGTTTGAGAATGGAAAATTCCATGCACTCTTGCTTGATCACGATCGCAAATTCTCGGATAAAGAAATTTACTATGCTCAGTCAAAGGATGGATTAAAATGGGAGTCAGAAAACAATCCTGTTGCCATCACTAAAAACATCCGGCTAAGAGATGGCAGTATTTCAAAACATGGAGCCATTGAACGTCCTGCCATATTGGTTGAAAATGGCATCGCAACTCACGCTTATTTTGCAACAAAAAATAAAGAAAATACACACTCATGGAACATATGTGTGCCACTAAAAAAGACAAATGAAATAACAGACAACACAAAATGGTTCAGAGAAGCCGGCTTTGGCATGTTTATTCACTGGGGATTATATTCAATACCGGCAGGCATATGGGACAGCAAGCCAATTAAAGATGATCGCTACATTAATCCATTGGCAGAGCATATTATGTTACTTAATAAAATCCCTAAGAAAACATATGCAACACTTGCCAATCAGTTTAATCCTGTAAATTTCGACGCAATAAAAATAGTAAAAATGGCAAAGGCTGCCGGCGTAAAATATATCTGTTTTACTACCAAACATCACGATGGATTTGCCATGTATGACAGCAAAACTTCCCCTTTCAATATTGTAAAAGCAACTCCTTTTCAAAAAGATCATTTATTAGATTTAGCTGATGCTTGTAAAAAAGAAGGCATCAAACTATGTCTCTATTATTCTTTGGGAAGAGATTGGGAAGATGCAAATGCAATATCCAGAGAAGCCAGAAGAAACAATTGGGATTTCCCTGATACAACGGGCTTGTCTTATGAAAAATATTTAAATGAGAAAGTAAAACCTCAGTTACAGGAATTATTGACTAAATATGGCGACATCGCAATGATTTGGTTTGACACTCCTGAATTAACCACATTAAAACAAAGCATTTCTTTAGAATTGTTTGTCAAACAACTTCAGCCCAATTGTCTCATCAACACAAGAGCAGGAAACAATGTAGGAGATGTTATTGAAATGGAAGACAATAAAATTCCTGAGAAAGAAAACACAAAACCATGGGAATGTCCGGCAACAATGGCCGAGAGCTGGGGTTACAGTGTTTTAGATACAAAAGAATATTGGAAATCATCAGATGAATTAATTGAAAAACTTGTTGAAATCCGTTCTAAAGGAGGAAACTATTTGTTGAATGTAGGTCCAGATAAAATGGGCAACATTCCAGCATTAGCAAAAGACAGAATGAATGATATTTCAAAATGGATGTCAGTAAATAAAGAAGCCATTTATAGCACCAAACCAATCACAAATAAAATCTACAACACTTATCTGACACAAAACAACACTCATATTTTTCTATTTATTAAAAAAAATACAGATAAACATATTTTAATGTATGTAGATCCGAAAACAATTAATAAAATAACAATGTTGACTCAAAATGGTGAGCTACCTGTTTTTTACAAACCAAGTATGGGAAAAGGAATTGTCATCACAATACCAACTAACTTACCATTTTCATCATTGTCAGTTTTAAAAATTGAGAAGACTTCCAATACAGAAAAGAAACTAAGTATCACAGATTAGGTATGCTAGAAAAAACGAGACAATCTTTTTGAGAAAGCCCTATCATGCACTATGCTTCCTTGAGTGAGGAAGATTTGAAAATATTATTTTTATCAGAATGAAAAACAGAAAGAGAGCAAAGAAAAAAGTCAGAACTTCATGATCGCTCTCGCTTTCATTCTCGTTCTGACTTTTTGAGCACTTAACTTCTGTGAGTACGGAGGGAATACATGATTTATTTCATTTTACGACATCATTTTGAAGATTTAGACATAATTAGTTAATATCGGGTATGAGCAATTTCAAATTGGATAGAACATCCTTTATGCCACAAACAATGGCTGAAGCAGCCAATCACTCAGATTATTATAAAAAATTGACCTGGCAAGAACGTTTATCAATAATCTTTCCTAGTTCATTAAAGAGTAGCTTTTCTATACAAATGGTTGTGTTTTTAAAAGTAGTTTTCATATTAAATAAGTTAATCGTAGCGACAAACGTTAAATTTTCGGTATACACTAAAGATTTTAAACTTTTGTGTTTACAAGTTAACCTCTAAGGCAATTTTTTAAGTCAAACTTCAGAACAGAGGAAAAACAATTACCGTCTTCCTCATCAAAGTCCGGCTTGCTAATTCTCCAACACTCTGTTTCCTCAATATTAAAAACAAAAACCTCTTTCAATGAGCGGACTTCTTTAATTGCTTTTCTTACTTTTTTTATATCTGAATTCCAACTTCTATCCCTGGTTACTTCTATAATCATCTCTGGTTGGTTCCAAGTATTCTCTCTTAGTTTAACGGAAATATCCGGAATTATATACCCATCTTTTAAATCCTCATTTTTTAAGACTACCTCTGGTGCTACCTTAAATTCGTATTGTAATCCTCTGCTTTGTATATGCCTACGGATGTGATAAATAAAATCTGAAATTACTTCCTGATGAAGAGGGATGTTATATCCTGATATCTGGCTCATATATTTAATTATTAATTTGCTAAACAATATAGCAATTAATATGCCAATTAATTTAGTATCACGCAATGTGTAAAATTGTCATAACATCCTCCAAAAAGTCCGAACTCCAGGTAATCATCCCGACAATGTTGTTTTATAATACAACAGACAAAATTCAGATTATTATGGTCTGCTTTTTGATTTAATGATTTTAATTCAATTTCGAAATGATTGTTTACTTACATTTATCAATAAATTTCATTAATTTAGATTTATGAATTTGAAGGATATTATATCTATTGATAATGAAGTTTTAGGTGGTCAAACTGTATTTAAAGGAACAAGGGTTACTGTTGAAACTTTATTTGATCACCTTGAAGCTGGTATTAC
>CALQJH020000141.1 GCA_943330835.2 Candidatus Kuenenia stuttgartensis | reverse complement strand
TTCACTTCTACACGTTTGCCTAATTTTGAATCGCCTTTTAGCCTTATGGAAATATTGGCATCACATCGCATGCTTCCTTCTTCCATATTACCATCGCAAACATCAAGCCATCGTAATAGTTTCCTCAATTCGGTTAAAAAAATATAAGCATCCTCTGCACTATGGATAACTGGTTCCGTTACAATTTCAACCAAGGGCACTCCGGCTCTGTTTAAATCAATGCAGGAATAATTTTCATCTATGTCATGAATACTTTTTCCTGCATCTTCTTCGATGTGAATTCTATTTAAAAGAATCAGCTTTTCACCCTCCTTGGTTTTTATCTTAACAAAACCCGCTTTACATATTGGGGCTGTATGCTGACTGATCTGGTATCCTTTTGGAAGATCTGGATAGAAGTAATTTTTTCTAGCGAAGTAATTATATTGTTCAATTTCACAATGAAGGGCTAATCCTAATTTTACCGCAAGCTCAATTGCTTTTTTATTCATCTTGGGTAAAGTGCCAGGATGTGCCAGAGAAATCGGACTGACATGTGTGTTTGGAGAAGAGCCAAACCGAGTGCTATCTCCACAAAATAGTTTGCTTTCGGTCATCAATTGCGCATGCACTTCAAGACCAATAACCAACTCGTATTTATTTTTATCAATCACGTAACAAAAGTATAAAAATAAATGGCGAGTTGGGTATTAAATAAACAGATTGACATCAAGCTGTACTTATAGTTTTATTGCTTTTATTATTCTCTTGGTTTTGCCTTGGGTGAGTTCCATAAAGTAGGTGCCAGACTTTAATTCTTTTCCAATTTTTTTTATCTCATTTGAATTCATCTGCATTGAGTTCATTAATCTGCCTTGTAAATCGAGAACTCTAATTAAAATAACTTCATGACTTACGGAATTCATGTTCAAATTAAATGATTCGCTGCTTGGATTTGGGAATAGTATAATATCGGCTTCATTCATCAGTACTTGATTCGACTGGCTTGAATTTGGAGATTGTGTTACGCCATTTTTTAAACCCAAGGCACAACCCGTATGGGTTAAATTTGCCAATTTAGACGTTCCAAAAACCCCACATGCCGTTTGTCCTTTTGCTGTTAAACTTCCACCTATGTAACCAGTATTGAAATGTAAAATAATTGAAGGGCTATCTATATTTCCAATAATAGAAGTATTATTAGGTTTGCTCCATACATATTTTACAATAGGAGCTTGACTTGAGCTAAGTGTAGCAGGTATTGTAGCAGTATAAGTAATATCATCACCAATACATGCATTTAAGCTACTTGTACTAGATGTAATACCGGTAACAGCAACTGTTGCATATTTCAAAGTGATTTTATAAGCCACTGAAGACAAAACGCCTGAGGGACTAACACTTCTTGCACTTATAAATCCGCCGGAATATCCAACATTGTATTTCAATTGGATGGTGGTACTATCTGCACCATTAGTGGAAATAATTTGAGTATTTGCAGGGATTGTCCATTTATATAATGCTATTGGCGCTTGTGTTGAAGTCGGTACCGGCGCAGAGGCAGTATATGTTACAATATCTCCGATACATGAGCTCAGATTCCCTGAAATAGCATTTACTGATGGAGGTAAAGCCATTGCTGATAAAGCTACAGATATAGAACCACTTGTATTACAGTCTGTGGCGGCAGCAACAGCAACTGTATCTAATGTAAATCCTGATTGAATATTTACTACAATTGCTGTATCATTTACACCTAATCCATGAAGGTGGGTTATACTTGCCTTCGTTCCCCTTTTTAAAGACCAAGTGTAGTTTGTTGCATTTGTAACTTTTCTGATTCTAAGCGTGTCTGTAATTAATCCTGCAACATTTGTAATAGCCGAAACTAACGGTGTAAATGTTTTACGAATGGCAGCAGGTGTTGTAATAAGAGGTCTATAGAAAGTTAATGATTTAGGACTTACGCTGCCACAATTTGCATAAGCGTTTAATTTAATTGAAGTTCCAGAAACAAAATCCTGATTGAATTTCACCCTTAATTTGTTTGAATCTATTCCTGAAATCACTTCAACTCCAGCTGGGGTTTCCCATAAATACTGAGTAATGTTATTAACTTTTGCTATTTCATAAGTAATGATAGTATCTCGGCCGATATAACTGCAAATGCTTGTTGGACCTGAGATGTTACCTTGTATTGGAACTGTTCTGAATAATCTCAGTTCTGCATATCCACTAACGGTAACTCTATCAATACCTCTGATATTCACAGCTGCGCAATAAAGTCTGCCTCCGCCATAATTACTGTTTAACGTATTGTCAACATATACGGTAATTTGATTAGTAGTGTTTGTTGGATCAACCTGGGTTGTTACCCCCGTTGGAAGAATCCAGGTGTAATAATCAGCTCCAGGAACAGTATCTACGTAATAATCAATGGGAACTGATGAAGTATAATCAACAAAGTAATTACATAATTCCTGTGGTCCATAAATAGTATCCGGCGCAGCGATACAACCTGTATTTAATGGCATTGAATTTATTTTAGGAGTGCCTTTTACATTGCAGGCAGTGACTCCACTCACTGAAAGATTACTTGTTGTGAAACCAGTAAGAATTTTTAAAATAATACTTGAACTGTCTGCATCTGCGCTTTCAATACTGGTATAAGCGGGTATTGTCCAGCTATAACGTTGTGCAGACCTTTGCCCTACAACTGGCGAGCCTGTCTTAACAGTATAGGTTTCTCTATAATCTGGGCAAACATTAAATGTTCCAGATCCAGCGGTGATACTGGTAACTGCAGGCGGATAGTATCCTAATGTAACTGATTTTGCACTTGTACTTAAGTAACCACATCCACTTATTCCTTTTACACTTATAGAGCCGCCTGTAAAATTTAAATCATATCTAATGCTTATTGAAGCACTATCGGTAGTTGCAGAAACAATGGTAGTATTTGCCGGAATTGCCGTCCACCTGTATTTTGTGATAGCACATTGTGCAGTATTGGGAGCAGGAGCTGAAGCGGTATATATCACTACATCACCTATGCAAGGCGTTAAATTATTAGTGTTGGATACAATTGTATCAATCGTAGGTGGCGTATAAGTTCCAACAGGAATTGTTTTTCCTAAAAATCCCTGTAAACAAAGATTTGCAGGTTTTACACAAATACTGTCTTTTGTAAAACCAGTTTGAAAGGTAACTTGAATGCTGGTGTCATTTTCACCTAATGGATTAATATGTGTAATGGTAGCTTTTGCATTAGCACCTCTGTTTAAATACCAAACATACTCGGTAGCATTTGCGATTTTATTTATGGTATAAGTATAAGTACTTCCACAACTAACATTTAAAATAGGGGTTTTAAATGTAGGCGGACTGTTTAAAGCGCCACAATAGATAAAGCCGCTCAAACTTGCAGTTCCGGTAGATTTTGTAACAGAAATACTTCCACTAGCACCATTAGCAATTTTTGCTCTTATTACATTATCACTAATGATTTTAAATCCAGCAGCACCAGTACCATCAAACTTTACTGAGGTCGTACTTGTAAAACCAGTCCCATTAATGGTAATGGAATCTCCTGTTTTTCCGTAATATGGAGAAAAAGAAGTAATTGTAGGCGCTTGCGCATGGGCATTTGTAGAAATAAATACGCAAAAGAGTATGAAAATGACGAGGTAAGTTGAATGGAGTTTCATGGCAGTTATTTTGAGGATGATAGACTAACTAATTGTACTTTATAATTTTTTTTTAATAAGATGAAAGTAGCATTTTGTAAAGTACAATACTATGACAAATAATGGTAAATATCAATAAGTGATAATACGTAAAATGAATTATGACAATATTGTGATAATGACTTTACAAAGGCAAAATCAAATGAGCTTTTTTACCCCATCAATTACCTCTTTCAATTTGCCAACGTCTTGCCCACCGGCAGTTGCCAAAGTCTTTTGTCCGCCACCACCTCCGTTGATTAATGGCCCCACCACTTCTTTGATTAATTTCCCCGCATCGAGATTTTTAGCAGCAACAACGGTTT
>CALQJH020000140.1 GCA_943330835.2 Candidatus Kuenenia stuttgartensis | reverse complement strand
TTGTGACATGAAGGATTTGATTAATACCATAATTATAATTACCAAAATAAAGACTATAATAATTCCAGTGTTTTTTTTCATTTGAATTTTTAGTTACGGATTAATTTTATCCCTGTCATTTTGCAAACCAACGAACAACTTTCTAAATAAGATGCAACATTCGTAAAAAAATATAAATAAAGAAAATATAAATTGTAAAATATAAAGATTAAGTATAATTACTTACCTAATATTCGGGATATATAGTTGTTTTTTTAACCGTTAACTTTGGGATCCTAAAATCCAATACCCCTAAAAATTCCACTTTTTTTAATTGATACCGAGATAGACTTACAACTAATCATTGTGATTTAGTCTATTATAAAAGATAGTAAAGAAATATGAGCATCTCGTCAAAGAGTAAACTTGATTTAATTCTCGAAAGTCAGAAATATAAAAAGGAACTTTCCCCTGATTTTATCAGCCAATTAATAAAAGAAAACAAACCGACAAAAAAATTCCAATTGGGCGTAAGTGCTTATTTTGTTTTTTACTTAACGGCCGTAAAAATGATTTTTGTTGAGGATACTATTGAATCGATATATGGGATTTCTGCTAAAGAAATACTGCTTCAAAACTCAATGCAGTTGACAAATGAATTAATAGAATACGCCCACAGTAATGAAGTAACAGAAATGATTGTAAAGTCATATGAATTATGTGTAAAGTACAAAGACCATAAAAATATGTCCATAAACTTTGAGCACAACATCAGAACAAAGGATCATGAAAAAAAGAGAATATTATGCCAATATTCTCCTCTTGCTATTAATGACGCTGGCTACCCTATTTTATCTCATGGATTTATTACAGATATTACACACACGAAGAAAGATGGATTGCCGATTCTCTATGTGTTGGCAAATGACGAATTAGTATTTCATGAAGAAAGCCAATCTGAATCCATCATTACCACCAAACACATCCCATTTACAAAAAGACAAGTGGAAATATTAAAGAAAATGAGTGAAGGATTTTCTGCAAAAGAAGTTGCCAGTAAAATGAATTTATCCGTTGCTACTATTTACACTCAAACGAAGCTGGTTAAAAACAGAACAGGCAAAGATGTCAAATCTGCAATCAAATATTTAGAATTAAGAGGATTATTATAAAGGAATAGGATTCCTCTGTTAATGGTTTTCTTTGAAATAAAAGTGCTGCCAATTGTATTTTTTATTAGATTGTATAAAAAATGAAAGTTTTTATACCGATATTAGTAATTATTATCAGCGGATGCTCAAGCCGTATTGATAAAAAAAATCAGCTCCCTCTTCAAATGAATAATGTCAATCAAAAAAACACCGATAATAATCCCCAAAAAATCATTGGTTGTATATCTGGAAAAACCATTTTACTTCCAGAAGTTAATGAAGCGCCCATGCCATCAATTGCAGCATCTGGAATTGTAAAAGATGGGAAAACACTATCAGGATTTTCAATGAACACAACACCAGGAAATCCCGACACGCGAAGTTTCAAAAGGAAGTTTGGACTACTCATTCCCGCTACGAATACCAGTATGGAACATGAACTATGGAGTATTATATTCAACAATCAGAAATCTGGTGGCTTGGCAGGTGTGGGCATACACACGGTAAATATTCAAACGCCAAAAGCACAACTTAAAACAGCAGCGGATCTTGAAGCGTATAAGCTGCAATTTATTGCGGGCTTACATACGGCTATTGAGCAGGCTAAACTTGCCCAGCCAGAGTATTTAATTATGGGAATGAGCCTCGAACATATTTTATATGGCATAAATGAAATTAGGAATTTGATGAAAGATATTGAATCAAATTATCCTTATTCATGGGCAACCTGGCATGATGCTGCAGATGCAGCTTTGAAAAAATACAAAGCAAAGAGAATCGGAATTATTAGTCCATTTGATGCAAAGGGTAATGAGAACGCTGTAAAAATGTTTGAAGATCTCGGATATCAAGTAATCACCAGTTTTGGATTTGCATGTGCCAACGCATACGACATTGCACATATTCCTGACAGGTCTAAAGAAGATGCTATTCTTAACTATATCGCTACTCCTGAAAATAAACTTGATGCTATTGTTCAATTGGGTACGAACATGAGCATGATCAATGTAACAGAGAAACTTGAAAAGAAAATCGGCATCCCTATTTTAGGAATAAATGCTGTTACGTTTTGGTATGCATTAAGAGAAAATGGATTTAATAAGCCACTAAATAAATGCGGAAGATTGCTAAAAGAATTTTAATACCCGGATTTCGCAGTTATAATTATAATAAGTCGATTTTTTGGACGAAAACATAGCAGGTATAGGAAAGTCAACATATCAATCAAATGCATGTCTTTGCTGCATTTTTTTCTCGTAATTGATTGAACTGCTACATTCGGTTTGAATAGGTGTTCCAATTGTTTATATAGTTCTGTTGTGCAAATCCAAACCTTATCTTTTGGCTATACATTAATAAATATGGCTCCTTCTTTTTTGGGAAATTATGAAATCACAGATAAAATGAATTATAATAAAATAGACATTATTGACATTTATATTGTACAATTGCCAAACAACATTTATTAACAGATTCTACTTTTAAATTATGCAAAAAGTAAAAGCCGTTTGGGTAGAAAACAAATCAATAAAAATGAAAAAAAACAATCTTATTTTCGGAATACTGACTTTTGTTGCATTAATAGCAATCATTTCATCCTGCAAAAACGATTCGACACCTGCGCTTACTCCAGAACAAAAAGTGGAATCCGCTCTTAATGCTTTTGTAGCGAATCTTGTTTTGAATCCCCCTACTACTGCTGATATTTCTGATAGAGTAAAAAATTATATGCAGACCAATTCAACTACTTTCTATGGTTCTACAGTTACCTTATTAGATAGTGTAAGACTTGCAACAACTAGCCCTTATTGGTATAGATCAGGAGATAGTTTGTTGGCAACAGATCTTGCAGCGGATACAGCTTATCATATTAATAGTCAATTATGGCTTCGTCAGCCTATTGATGGTGGTGTTGGAATTTGGACTGATCCTTATTTTGATGCCGGTGGTGGAAATATCTGGATGAAAACAAGATCTGTTCCGGTTATTGTTAATGGAGAAATTATTGCAGTAGCAACAACCGATTTGCCTACACCATAATTCTATTGGAATAACAATTGAAAACTCAGCAGATAGATTAAAAGTGAAACAATAAATACTATCTGAGTAAAGAGAGATTTCATCAACAAAATTTATGCAAAGTTTATATTGCTAAACAAACATCGATTTTCAATTACACAAAAGCCATTAACTAAAGTTGATGGCTTTTTTTCGGGATAGTAACGGGAACATTAACTTTTTAAAGTCTTTAGAACGCATTAATAAGTTTTAATTTCTGATTGTTCATTTTATAATAAAAACATTTAATTTAGCTCAATAAAAATCAATTACAAACTTATAACACTTCGCCCCAATATCATTTTAACTAGCAAAATTTATATAGGCGGAATTTAGTTCCATTAATTTTTGAGAGATGCGATATACATGACAGTGTTTTCTCGCTAATTAAAATTTGTAGACAATATGTTTTTTAACTCGCTGAACTTCGCCATATTCTTACCGATAGTTTTATTACTTTACTGGTTTGCTACAAAAGGCAATATAAAAATTCAAAATGTTTTACTGCTTATTTCAAGTTATTTTTTTTACGCTTGTTGGGACTGGCGGTTTATGTTTTTACTAATTTTCTCCACCTTATTAGACTATTTTACAGGCATTAAAATTTACGAGGCCGCAAACAAAAGAAAAAAATCGTTTTGGCTGTGGCTAAGTATAATTATCAACTTAGGGTTTCTTTGTGTTTTTAAATACTATAACTTTTTTGCTACATCTTTTTCAGATGGATTATCATTATTAGGGATTAAATCTAGTTTAGGTTCTTTGCAGGTGATACTGCCTGTAGGCATTTCTTTTTATACTTTTCATGGCTTATCTTATATTATTGACCTTTATAAGAACAAAATAA
>CALQJH020000139.1 GCA_943330835.2 Candidatus Kuenenia stuttgartensis | reverse complement strand
GTAAAATGGATTAAGTCAACAGTGAATTTAACTTCGAGTATGGTTTATACAAAAATGCCTGGTATGATTAATTCAATTTTGACATCCACAAACACCTATCTGTATAATCTAGGTTTGGGGTTTGTAAGTAATATCAATGAATATGTAGATTATAATATTACCTATAATGCAAACATCAATAAAGCACAAACTGTTGGCGGAACATTATCAAACAATAACTATGTTAATCATAACATCAATGTGGCTTTTAACTTACTAAGCAATTCAGGTTGGTTTGTGCAAAATGATTTCAATCACCAAATCTTTAAAGGCCTTTCTGCTGGTTACGACAGAAATTTTACCTTGTGGAATGCAGCTGTTGGAAAGAAATTCTTCAAAAATAAAACTGGTGAAATTAAATTGTCAGTTTTCGATATCCTAAAACAAAATCAAAGTGTAAGCAGGACAGTTACTAATACTTATTTGGAAGATTCCAGAAGTGAAGTGTTACAACAGTATTATATGTTGACATTCAGTTATAATCTAAAAAACTTTGGTAAACCAGCTAAATCAGAAGCTAAAGATGATTTTATTCCAAAGGTTGGATATCCCTCTAGTTACTAATTAAAAAAATAATGATGATACAATTTATTAAACAACTATTTGGATTAGCTCCAAAAACGAATTATTCAGAATTGATAAAGAATGGTGCTATCATTCTAGACGTTAGAAGCAAAGGTGAATACTCATCTGGATGTATCAAAGATTCAATCAATATACCTGTTGATCAGCTGAGAAATAATCTAGGAAAGTTGAAAGATAAAAACTTACCGATTATAACATGTTGCGCTTCTGGAATGAGAAGCGCTTCGGCTAAAAGTATTTTAAAAAGCGAAGGATATATGGAAGTTTATAATGGTGGTGGTTGGATGTCTTTGAAGATGAAGATATGTGGTTGAGGGATTTTGTTGACTAAAGAAAATTAGCGTTAGGATGAAGAAACTTTAGTGGGGAAATTGCTATGTTCATTTTGGGTATTCGTAATATTGCAATATTGCAAAATTGCAAAATCAAAAAACAGACACAACAAACTATGGGCGCTTCTAAAACCAACTTCTTCCCTCCTGCTCAAAAAAAAATTGCTGCTCTTTGCAAAGCTTTTGCTCACCCGGCCAGAGTAAGTATTGTGGAATATATAATTACGAATGAAGAATGTATCTGCGAGGAGCTAATAGGTCTACTACCACTTTCAAGAGCCACCATTTGGCAACATTTTCAGGTGTTATTGGATGCTAATATTATTTGGGGAGAGTTTAAAGAAAATACATTTAGTTACTCTTTGCATAAAGACAATATAGAGCAAGTAAGAAACTATTTTAATTTGAAATTTATTTAAGTCTAAATTCAAAATGGCATGAAGTCCTTTTTAATTAAATACAAAAAGCCCATTGTAATTACAATGGCAATTACATTACTCAACCTTATTTTTGGTTTTGATCCAAGATTTACGATTATTAATTTATTATGGCTGTTTTTTTAAAAAATATTAAGTAAATTATGCAATCTAAAGCAACAACTATTAATGCCTATTTAAAAGAGTTGTCTGAAGAGAGAAAAGACCCGATTGAAAAACTAAGAAAAGTTATTCTAAAAAATTTATCCAAGGGTGTTGAAGAAAATATCAGTTACGGCATGATCGCTTATTGTGTGCCGCATAGTATATACCCTAATGGATACCACTGCGATCCTAAACAGCCACTGCCATTTATGATGCTTGCCTCTCAGAAAAATTTTATTTCATTGTATCACATGGGTCTGTATGCTAACCCCGTATTAATGGAATGGTTTACTCAAGAATATGCAGAAAGAGTAAAGGGTAAATTAGATATAGGCAAAAGCTGTATCAGATTTAAAAAGCCTGAGCAAATTCCATTTGACTTAATTGGTGAGTTGGTGGCAAAAATGAGTGCAGATGAATGGATTGTTTGTTACGAAAAGAACCTGCAGAAAAAATAGTTTAAAGAGATTTTAATAAATTATTTATCCTCTCCGTTAATACTGCTTCTTCTGTAAAACCTCTTGCTATCATGTGAAAGCTTGATTCTTTAGTTTGGATAAATACTGTAGGATAACCCTCTACTTGTAATTGCTTTACTAATGAAAATTCATAATGAGCGATATCTTTATATTCTTCGCTTAATAATTTTTCATAAAAAGCATCTTCATTAATACTGTATTTTTCCAGCAGATGACGGTACGCTTCATTATCTGTTAAATCTCTTCCTTCGTAATGGAGCGCATATTGTAAGTCGGAAGCAAATTCTATAACTCTGTTAGGATAATATTCCTTAAAAATACACATGGCAATTGCTGGCTTTTCAGAATGGGGGTACCAGTCACTGTCCTCCGCATTTAAAATATGCCACAAATAATCTTGTCCGAATTTTTTTCCTGTGGTGTCTTCAACACCTTTGTATGCTTTTGCAATATAATCGGCACTAATTTTTATGTGAACAGGTTTTTCTGGTAGTATCATTCCTCCACTCAGCACTTCAACATCAAGTTCATCTTTAAATGTTTGAGAAATATTTGCAATCACATCACTGAAGCCGTAACACCAGCCGCAATAAGCATCATAACAATAAATTAAAAGAGGTTTGTTCATCCGAGTAATATTAATGTGCTTCTAACCAATTAACTCCTGATCCTAATTCTGCATCCGTTGGAACATCGTTGGGTAATTTTAGCGCATGCTGCATGCAATCTAATATAATGGGTTTTACGCTTTCAATTTCTTCTTTTAGAACATCAAATACGAGTTCATCATGCACTTGCAAAATCATTTTAGATTTAAGGCCTTCTTTTTTAAAGGCGTCGTGTATTTTAATCATGGCTAGTTTAATCATGTCTGCTGCCGTACCTTGTATTGGAGAGTTTATAGCATTTCTCTCTGCAAAACCACGTACCGTGAAATTGGCAGAATTAATATCTTTCAGCCATCGTTTTCTACCCATTAGCGTTTCCACATACCCGTTTGCCTTTGCAAAAGCAATAGTATCATCCATATATTTTTGAATATTTGGAAATTGCTTTTTATAATTATCGATAATCTCTTTTGCCTCTGCTCTGGATATGCCTAAGTTTTCAGCCAAGCCGAAAGCTCCTTGTCCATATATAATGCCAAAATTTACGCTCTTTGCTTTATACCGCATTTCTTTGGTTACTTCGGATTCCTCAACATTAAACACTTTTGCAGCAGTTGCCGTATGGATATCTTTCCCCGTTTTAAAAGCTTCGCACATGTTCTCATCTCCGCTTATAGCTGCTACGATTCTTAATTCGATTTGAGAATAATCTGCAGAAAATAAAACATGGTTCTCATCTCTTGGAATAAAAGCCTTTCTGATTTCTCTGCCTCTTTCTGTTCTTATTGGGATGTTTTGAAGATTGGGATTATTGCTACTAAGCCTACCCGTTACTGCTACTGCCTGGGCATAGCTTGTATGAACTCTACCTGTTTTAGGATTGATCAACAAAGGAAAAGCGTCAACATAAGTTGATTTGAGTTTTGTCAATTCTCTAAAGGTGAGAATGTCGTTGCATATTTTATGTTGATTGGCTAATTTAACCAAGACCTCTTCGCCTGTTGCATATTGTCCAGTCTTTGTTTTCTTCGCTTTGGGATCTAATTTTAATTTATCAAACAACACCTCTCCCAATTGTTTTGGAGAAGCAAGGTTAAATCTTACACCCGCTTGTTCATAAACCAACGCTTCAGCATGACGGGCATCTTTATCCAATTCTTTGGAATAGGAATGTAAAAAATTCATATCTACTTTGATGCCTTCAAACTCCATGTCTGTAAGCACTTTTACTAAAGGATTTTCTACTTCATAAAAAACCTTGTCAACATGATTAGCTAATATCTGCGGTAAAAAAATATTTTTGAGTTGTAAAGTAATATCTGCGTCTTCTCCGGCATATTCCTTAACTTTTTCTATTTCCACATCTCGCATATTCCCTTGGTTCTTTCCTTTTTTTCCAATGAGGTCTACAAT
>CALQJH020000138.1 GCA_943330835.2 Candidatus Kuenenia stuttgartensis | reverse complement strand
TCAAGTTGAAAGTCCTGATATTAAAAAGTTGTTTTCAGAAGGATTTAAAGCATTTATTGTGATTACGTTGTTTATGGCATTGTACACATTTATTTTTTATCGATTTAATCCACAAATACTTGAAAAAGGGATTTCTGAAAGTAATGCAATTATTATAAGTCAAGGAGATAAGACAGAAATGGAAATTAAAGAAAATGCAGAAAAACTAAGGGATATTTTTATGCCTATGATGCTGTCAATAAATATCATAAAATATATTTTTTTAGGGGCTATTATTTCAATAGTTTCGGCTGGTTTTTTAACTCCAAAAAAATAATTGAATTATAGTAGCAATTAATTCTTTTGAACCGATATAAATAAATTCATGATGGATATATCAATTGTAATACCATTATTTAATGAAGAAGAATCTCTTCCAGAATTACTTGCTTGGATAGAGCGAGTAGTAAATACTAATCAACTAACTTATGAAGTCATTTTGATTGATGACGGCAGTACTGATGAATCATGGAGTGTTATTGAAAAGCTTCGTATGGCTAATTCAAATATTAAAGCTATAAAATTTCAAAGAAATTACGGGAAGAGTGCCGCTTTAAATGAAGGATTCAAAGCGGCTCAAGGTGAAGTTGTGATTACTATGGATGCAGACATGCAAGACAGTCCAGATGAAATTCCTGAATTGCGAAAAATGATTCTTGAAGGGAATTTTGATATCGTTAGTGGATGGAAGAAAAAGAGATATGATAATACATTTACTAAAAATATTCCAAGTAAGTTGTTTAATGCAGCTGCAAGAAAGATGAGCAAAATTCAACTCAATGATTTTAATTGCGGCTTAAAAGCATACAAACTAAAAGTTGTAAAATGCATTGAAGTTTATGGGGAAATGCATCGTTATGTTCCTGTATTAGCTAAATGGGCAGGGTTTAAAAAAATCGGCGAAAAAGTAGTGGAACACAGAGCAAGAAAATACGGAGTAACGAAATTCGGATGGGAAAGATTTGTAAATGGCTTTCTTGATTTACTGACTATTTTTTTCGTTGGAAAATTTGGAAAAAGACCCATGCATTTTTTTGGATTATGGGGTACTTTATCTTTTTCATTTGGGTTGTTAATCTTTTCTTACCTCACTGTTTCTAAATTCTTCTTTGATGTAACTGGAATGACACAACGCCCATTATTCTTTTTTGCCATTCTTGCAATGATTATAGGGACACAGTTATTTCTTGCTGGATTTATTGGTGAATTAATTTCACGAAACTCAGCCGAAAGGAATAATTATTTGATTGAGAAAAAGTCCGGTCTTTAATTATTATTCTAAACTAAGTAACCTTATTCATTGGTATCTTCTTCTAAAAATATTGTCATCATAGGTCCTGCTCACCCATTACGTGGTGGGCTTGCATCTTATAATGAGCGTCTGGCCAGGGCATTTCAACAACAAGGTCATCAAGTTGAGATTTATACTTTTTCTTTGCAATACCCTGGATTTTTATTTCCAGGGACAACACAATTTTCGACAGAACCACCTCCGAAAGATATTCACATTCATCTTGCTATTAATTCTATTAATCCATTTAATTGGATTAAAATTGGCAAGGAGTTGAAAAATAAAAAATCCGATTTAATTATTGTACGCTATTGGCTCCCGTTTATGGGCCCCTGTCTTGGTACTATACTTAGAAATGTTAAAAAAAATAACCATACTAAAGTAGTCTGCATCGCCGACAATATTATTCCTCATGAGAAAAGAATCGGCGATGATGTATTTACAAAATATTTCGTAAAGCCTGTTGATGGATTTATTACCATGAGCCAAAAAGTACTTCAGGATTTAAAAAAATATTCAACAAGTGCGCCTTCGAAATATGTAGCTCATCCTTTGTATGATAATTTCGGAGATAAGGTTGATAAGGCTGCGGCAAGAAAAAATATTAATATTTCAAATGAATCTTCCATTGTGCTTTTCTTCGGATTTGTCAGACAATATAAAGGGTTGGATTTATTGTTAGAGGCGATAAGTATCTTAGAAAAATCAACCAACAAAAATCATGGTATTCGTTTTTTAATAGCTGGGGAATTTTATGAAGACAGAAAACCCTATGATGATTTAATCAAAAAATTAAACATTGAAGAGGCGTTGATTTTAAGAACTGATTTTATTCCAGACAGTGAAGTGAAAAATTATTTATGTGCTGCTGATGTAGTGATACAGCCCTATCGTAATGCTACTCAAAGTGGTGTCACTCCGCTTGCCTATCATTTTGAAGTTCCTATGATTGTCACAAATGTTGGAGGATTACCTGCATTGGTTCCTGACCAGCTTGTCGGATTAGTAGCAGAGCCCAATGCGGAGTCAATTGCTCAAAAAATTAATGAATATTTTAATCTTGGTGCTGACAAATTCCTTCCTGGGTTGATTGAAGAAAAGAAAAAATACAGCTGGAATGTTATGATTGAAGAAATTTTGAAGTTGGTATTCTAACCCAACATGTTTACTTATCAACCTTTTTTTCTTATTTTGCAAGAATTATGATTTACAGAAGCAAAGCGCCATTGAGAATAGGATTAGCCGGCGGCGGTACTGATGTTAGTCCTTACAGCGATTTATACGGCGGTGCTATCCTTAATACTACTATTTCATTATCTGCCTATGCGAGTATTGAACCTATCAGTGATCAGAAAATAATTGTGGAAGCCCTGGATCGAAAGGAACAACAGATTCATGATTTAGCCTCGAACCTTCCTATTGATGGCACATTGGATCTATTAAAGGGTGTTTATAACAGAATCAATAGAGATTTTAATTTTCCATTGACGGGTTTTCGTTTATCTACATTTGTTGACGCTCCTGCCGGATCTGGATTAGGTACGTCTTCAACATTAGTCGTTGCTATACTTGGTGCGTTTGTAGAAATGTTGAAATTGCCTTTAGGGGATTATGATATTGCGCATTTGGCTTACGAGATTGAAAGAAATGATCTTTCCCTGGCTGGTGGACGCCAGGATCAATACGCAGCTACTTTTGGCGGTGTAAATTTTATGGAATTTTACGACAATGATAAAGTGATTGTAAATCCACTTCGTATCAGATCTCAATACATGCATGAGCTGGAGAATAATCTGGTGTTGTATTTTACAGCTACTTCAAGAGAAAGTGCCACTATTATTAAAGAGCAGGTGAAAAATGTAACCAATAAAGATGAAAAAAGTATTGAAGCCATGCACCAGTTAAAGGAGCAGGCCAAGATGATGAAAGAAGCTTTATTAAAAGGCAGATTGGATGAATTCGGGGAAATTCTTGATTTCGGATTTCAGCAAAAAAGGAAGATGGCTGCTAATATTAGCAATAGTTCAATAGAGGAAATATATGAATCAGCGATAAAAGCAGGTGCCACAGGGGGTAAAATCAGTGGTGCAGGTGGTGGTGGGTTTATGATATTTTATTGTCCTGGCAACACCAATTATGCCGTAAAAGAAGCCTTGCTAAAATTTGGTGGGGAGATTAAAAATTATACTTTTACGAATTATGGGCTGAGTAGCTGGAGTCTTTAAATTATAAAATTTTTATTTAAATAACATTTTTAATAGCATGATAAACAATAAAATAAAGAATATTATACAGGAGTCGATAAATGTAAAAAATACATTACTTACCAATGAAGATTTAATCTCAAGTCTATCTAAATGTTCTGCTGATATTGTACAAGCTTTCAAAAATGGCAATAAAGTACTTTTTTGTGGTAATGGTGGAAGTGCAGCAGATGCCCAGCATTTAGCAGCAGAATTCAGTGGCAGGTTTTATACTGACAGAGACGCTTTACCTGCTGAAGCTTTACATGTAAATACTTCTTACCTCACAGCAGTAGCGAATGATTATAGTTACGATGTAGTCTATTCCAGAATCATCAAAGGGATTGGAAAAAAAGGCGATGTACTTGTAGGCCTAAGTACATCTGGCAATAGCATCAATATTGTGAAGGCATTCGAAATGGCTAAAGAAAAAGGGATGCTTACAATTGGATTAACTGGTGCTACTGGT
>CALQJH020000137.1 GCA_943330835.2 Candidatus Kuenenia stuttgartensis | reverse complement strand
TCTTCAGTTTCCGGAGTAAGAATTTTATACCTGTTTTTGGCCCCTGACCAGGTTAAGTGCCCAAGATATTCATCCTGATTTTTAAAATTGGCCGGCACAACAAAATGGGGGAGTAAGATATCCCTTTTCAAATCCAGCAAATCTACTTTACCTACGATTTCATTGGTGTTATCAATAGCTTCAGGAATATCTTTGAATACCTCACTAATTTCTGCTGTTGTTTTTAAATAAAACTGGTCATTAGGGAAAGCGAATCTTTTATTTTTAGCAGAAACATCATCATCAGTAAATTCTCTAAATGCTGGAGTACTTTGTTTTTCACCGGTGTTGATGCAAAGTAAAATATCATGTGCATTAAAATCACTTTGGTCAACATAATGGCTGTCATTACTCGCAATAACTTTTACATTATATTTTTTGGCAAATTTTAATAGTATTAAATTCACTTTATCCTGTTCGGGTATGCCATGACGTTGTAGCTCTACATAATAATCTTCCTGAAAAATATTGAGCCACCATTTAAATTCATTTTCTCCTTCTGCTTCACCTTTTTTTAAAATGGTTTGCGGAACGAGTGCACCCAGGCAACAGGTTGTTGCAATAAGCCCTTCGTGATATTTATGAATAAGCTCTTTATCTATTCGTGGGTATTTGGAATACATGCCTTCAATGTATCCAAGAGAAGTTAGTTTAACCAGATTCTTATAGCCAATGTCATTTTTTGCCAGTAAAATCTGATGATGTCTAGGATCTCTCTCTTCTTTACTGAAAGTTTTTCTGTTACGGTCATGCGTAATATAAAACTCACAACCTACAATAGGTTTTATTTTAGGCTTTCCGTTTTCATCAAGATTTCTGTAGGCTTCTTTTACAAATTCAAAAGCGCCAAACATATTGCCATGGTCACTTATAGCCAATGCGGGCATGCCGTCTGCAATAGCTTTTTTGTATAAGCCTTTTATCGAAGCGGCGCCATCCAACAAAGAGAATTGCGTATGTACGTGTAAGTGACTAAATTTCATTTTTAATACCAGCTGCCGTTTAAAAATTGAGATAATTTTCTGTTTAAAAAACAGTTGCTAAAAGTATAAAAAAAAATGGTCATAATTACAGATGTTATTAAATAACTCCCAGTGAAACCAGTTAAATAAAAGATGTTCAAATCGATAGATTATCTATATTTTTAAAGTAACTTTACAAGTCCTGTAATAAACTTGGGTTTACGATTTTTTTCCAATAGCTATAATATGTACAGAATATGCTGTTTTATTTTTTTATTCAATATCCCTGGAGTATCAAAACTTCTGGCACAGCAGCATGTCGAAGGTTCAAAAAAGGAAAACACAAAGGGGCTTGCATTTATTGATGGGATTGAGTTGAATAGAAATGAAATCCATAGTTCTTCTAACTCCATCAAACGTAATTCAAACTCTATTAAAATCCTTCCAAATGAATATCTGGATGTATCAAACAATGAAATGGAAGAATTGTCTTCCCTTCAATTTAAATATGCACAGGTTTTAAATGTAGAAGTAGAATCATTGACCAATAAATCTCTTTATGAATTCGTGGAAGATTGGTTGGGTACAAGATATCAATTTGGAGGGTCTTCAAAATCCGGTATTGACTGCAGTTCTTTTTCAGGGTTGCTTCAAAAAAATATTTATGGATTGGATTTGCCAAGAAATGCAAGGCAGCAATTTGAAAGCTGTGAAAAGATAAGTTCCGAAGAAATGAAAGAAGGAGATTTAGTATTCTTCAATACAAGAGGGGGCGTTAGTCATGTTGGCGTGTACTTAGGTAATAATTATTTTGTTCATGCAAGCACCAGCCTGGGTGTCATCATTAGCAATTTGGATGAGTCGTATTATAAAAACAGATTTGTTGGGGCAGGTCGGATAGCTAAGTCTGCTGGGTTTTAGTTTTTGTTATCTTTCTTTTTTATTTCTTTTGTCTCGATATAAAAATTTTGATTCACCTGTAACGTTTTCAAAATTGTTTTGTCATCATCTACTTTTATCGACTGCCATTTATTTTCAGGAGTCATCCACTTTTCTTTTTTCTCTTTTCCAATATTGTATTTTATAGGCATCTTGAAATGTTCAATTGTATTGTCCCATCGGTAGTAGAGTTTGCTGTTGCTGAAATAATATTCCAAAACAGGAATTTTTGTAGTACGTAGGTATTGATCGAATAGTTTAGAAAAATCAATTCCGGATTTTTCACTGATATAATTTTCTACTTCTTGTGTTGTCACTACTGCATGATAAAATGTTTTATTTAATCCTGTTAAAATGCTTCGGAATACTTTATCGTTATGGATAATTTGTCTTATGGTATGAATTAGATTTCCTCCTTTATTGTACATGTCTCCACTACCTTCCTTATTTACGCCATAGTTTCCGATGAGGGGTTTGTCGTTGGAGATATCATTTCTCAAGCCTCTGTTGTATTCGTTTGCAGCAGTTTTTCCGTAATAATATTCTGTGAAAAGTGTTTCGCTGTAATTGGTAAATCCTTCATGAACCCACAAGTCTGCGATATCACTTGTTGTAATGTTATTGGCAAACCATTCGTGTCCACTTTCATGTACAATGATGAAATCCCATTTTAATCCCCATCCCGTATTTGATAAATCGCTGCCTAAATAACCGTTCGTGTACTTGTTACCGTAAGCAATAGCGCTTTGGTGTTCCATGCCCAAGTGCGGTGCCTCTGTCAATTTGTATCCATCTTCATAAAAAGGATAGGGTCCAAACCAGTATTCAAAGGCCTTCATCATTCTTGTTGCATCTTTGAATTGCTTTTTGGCTTTATCAATATTATAGTCCAACACCCAATAATCCATATCTAAATCCCCTTTCAATCCTTTGTATATTTCTGAAAAATGTTTGTATTTTCCAATGTATGGCACGATGTTGTAATTGTTAATGGGGGCTGTAACTTTCCAGCTATACATGCTTAAGCCATTGGGTAATTTCTTTTTTGCTGTTAATCTTCCATTGCCTAATCCATTAAGACTATCAGGTACTATTATATTTAAGGTACAGCCTTCGTCGGGCTCGTCTGATTGGGTGTCTTTACAAGGATACCAGGAACTTGCCCCAAGTGACTGGCAAGCTACAGATATCCATGGGTTATTATTTTTGTCTGTCTTCCAAATCCATCCGCCATCCCAAGGAGGGTTAATAGCTTCTTTAGGTTTGCCATGAAAATAGCAGGTCATTTTTTTTATATTGGATAGACTTGCATTAATTGTTTTTACCCAATAAACATTTCCTTCTCTTTGAAAGCTGCATTTTTGCTGGTCTTCAATAATGCTGTCCATGATCATAGGTTGTTGAAGATCTATTTGAATGGTATTGGTGCCGCTGTCAAAAAAGGTAATGGTATTTTTTCCTGAAATTCTTTTTGCATTAATATCAGGATTGATGCTGATGTTATAATGCAAGACGTTCCATTTCATTCTTCCAAAACCTATACTGCCTCTGAGCGTATCCTGATGGTCGAATGTATTTACTTTAGTCTGGGAATGTGAAATGAAAGGGATGCAGACTAATATAAAAAGTAGTATTTTGATTTTATGGTGCTGTTGCATTAGAGCGTTAATATGAGTACGAAATTATAACAATCCTTATGAGTAGCATTTTTGTTTGTAAAATAAAAAGAGAGATTACTAAAATTAGCTCACAGGATTTGGGAATAAAAGGTGAAATTTAATAGATGTTGGATTGAGGGAACGTCATAGGAAACATAAGAAATGATGCTTAAAATTTAGTCCTTTGAACTAAAATCCAGTATCCAAACCTAAATATTAAAATAGCAGATGTAAGTTTTTTGAGGAATATTTATTAAAAATTAGGGGGAGGATCTAATTTTTTTTGTATAAAATATTTAATAAGGCGGCTATAATTAATAAGCAATCAAATATTTATATTTCTTTTTAAAAACTTATTTTTTTTTCAATTTTTCTGAAAATTTATTTAAGAATTTTTCAATTTTCGGCTTTATGACCAATTGACAATAAGGGGCATGGCCGTTTT
>CALQJH020000136.1 GCA_943330835.2 Candidatus Kuenenia stuttgartensis | reverse complement strand
AATCCACCTAAATCAAGGAATGCTCCGAAATCAGTGATGTTTTTGATAGTTCCTTCCAATACTTGACCTTTCTCCAATTTGCCGATAATTTCAGCTCTTTGAGCTTCGATATCGCTTTCAATAAGTGCTTTATGAGAAACAACCGCATTCTTAATAGTTTCGTTAATCTTAACTACTTTAAATTCCATTGTTTTTCCAACAAATTGATCGTAATCTGTAACTGGTTTCACATCAATTTGTGAACCTGGTAAGAATTTTTCCATTCCGAATACATCAACAATCAAACCGCCTTTAGTTTTACTTGTAACTAAGCCCGTAACAATTTCGCCGGTTTTGTTAACCTCAACGATTCTTTCCCAAGCCCTGGTAATTCTTGCAGATTTACGACTAAGATGAAGATTGCCTTCTCTGTCTTCTTTTTCTACAACCATTACTTCGATTACATCGCCTACTTTGATGCCGCCTGGAATATCTCTGAATTCATTCAAAGAAATTAATCCATCGCTTTTAAATCCGATGTTTACAACCGCATCAGTTTTGGTTAAAGATTCAATTGTAGCTTGAATCATTTCGCCGTCATTGATTTGTTTGAAAGTGTTGTCGTAAACACTGTCGTATTTTACTTTTTCTTCTTGAGAATAAGAAACGACATTGCGCTTATCACGACTCCAATCGAAGTCATCATGAGGTGTTTCAACATGCTTTTCAGCAACAGGTTCTTTTGTTGTCGCAGTAGCTTCAGCTTCCATAGAAGCAATTGGCTCCTGTTCTTCTGCGTTTAGTTGTTTTGAAATATTAAATGACATAAAATAATCCCGTGGTTTTTTAACGGGGGAGCGAAGGTATAGTTTTTTATGTAAAAAAACGACTGAAGTAGGCAATTTTACTGAATTATTTTCTTTGAAAAGCCTTCCGAAAACTTTTGAATAGTGCCTGTACAATCACCTATTCTTACCTTTTATTAGCTATAAACTCTTCATTTTATGGCTTTTCTGAATATTTCATTTTAAAAATCCTCATTTTTATCCGAAATTCGCGGACATAAATCTTTAATAAATGGCTATTGAAATAAAAGTTCCTACAGTTGGAGAAAGTATAAGTGAGGTTACGCTGGTTAAATGGCATAAAGCTGATGGTGCATGGGCGGATAGAGATGAGGTGATTGCTGAACTGGAAAGCGAAAAGGCGACATTTGAAATTAATGCAGAGCAGGCAGGTGCTGTAAAGCAAATTGCCAAAGAAGGAGATACTTTGTCAATAGGAGATTTGGTATGTACGATTGATACTGCAGCAGAACGTCCGGCCGCTGTTGCTGAAGCCCCTAAAAAAACGGAGAACAAAACTGAGGAAGTAAAAAAAGAACCAGTTTCGGCTACAGATGTTAAGGCTACTCCTGTTGCAGCAGCAATTATTGCGGATAAAAAAATAGACAGCAAAAATATCGTGCCATCAGGATCTAACGGTAAAATTATCAAACAAGATGTTCTTGAAGCATTGACTAATCCCGGAAGAAAGCCGGGGATGACGATGTTTACTAGAAATGAACGTCCTGAAAAGATGAGCAATTTACGTAAAACAGTGAGCAGAAGATTGGTGGAAGCAAAAAATACAACCGCCATGCTCACTACTTTCAATGAAGTAGATATGAGTGCGGTGATGGAGGTTAGAAAAAGATTTAAAGACAAATTCAAAGAACAACATGGTGTAAATCTTGGGTTTATGAGTTTCTTTACGAAGGCCTGTACTTATGCCCTTCAGGAATTTCCTGCTGTAAATGCTTATATTGATGGGGATAGTGTTTTGTATCATGACTATTGTGATATATCCATTGCCGTTAGTGCGCCAAAAGGACTTGTTGTTCCTGTAATCAGAAATGCAGAAAGTTTAAGTATGGCAGAAATAGAATCGGCAGTAGTTGAACTTGCTACTAAAGCAAAGAATAATAAATTGACTATTGAAGAAATGACGGGCGGAACATTTACGATAACAAATGGTGGCATCTTTGGATCAATGATGAGTACGCCTATTATCAATATTCCACAAAGTGCCATTTTAGGTATGCATAATATTGTTGAAAGACCAATGGCTGTAAATGGCCAGGTTGTAATTAAGCCGATGATGTATTTGGCATTAAGCTATGATCATCGAATTATTGATGGCAGAGAATCTGTAGGTTTTTTAGTAAGGGTGAAGCAGTTGCTGGAAAATCCAGCATTAATGTTATTTGGAAAAGACCCAGTTAATGCCTTGCTGGAATTATAATCAGTTCACCTTAAAATAATAGTCCCGCCAAGCGCGGGATTTTTTCATGAGTAGATTCCATTCGTATTTAACCAGTTCAACTAAATTGATTGCTTCGTATAAGCCGGGCAATCCTTTGTCTTATCATTTGAAAAAATATTTTGCGGAGCATAAAAAATTTGGCTCTAAAGACAGAAAAATAGTGTCATCACTTTGTTATGATTATTTCCGTTGCGCGGTTTTTTTGAACAAGCATTTTTCGGCGGATCAATCAATTTTGCATGCTTTATTTCTCTGTCACGATAAGGAAAATGACATGCTTAAAGAACTTCATCCAGAATTAAATAATCGTATTCATTTGTCTATCCCCGAAAAGCTTTCTTACTTAAATCTGAATAGTAGTAATCTGTTTGCTTACCAGGAGGAATTGTCTCCGGAAATTGATGCTGTTTCTTATGCTTCATCTTTTTTCAAACAGCCTTCCTTATTTATTCGAATAAGGCCTCATAGAAAAAAAGTAGTCGTTGAAGCACTTCAAAAAGCATTAATTGTATTTGAAGAAATAGGAGAGGATGTCATTAAATGTACTAATAGTGCAGGGTTGGATAAGGTATTGCGAATCAATAAGGATGCTGTTATTCAGGATTTGAATTCCCAAAGAGTATTTGATTTCTTTAAGGGCATGCCGTTAAAAGCTGAAAATGAGATTCATACTGTTTGGGACACTTGTGCTGCAAGCGGAGGAAAATCTATTTTGTTATATGATCGGTTGAGTGGAAAAATAAGACTAACGGTATCGGATGTAAGAGCAAATATATTATCAAATTTAACTCAAAGACTTCAGCAATCTAGGGTTGATATTTTTAAGAAATTTATACAAAATCTTTCGTTGTCATCAGGCTTGGATAAGATGGAGAAATTCTCGATAATTATATCTGATGTTCCTTGCACCGGAAGTGGAACATGGGGTAGAACTCCTGAACAATATTTTAGTTTTGATAAAAAAAATATCCCCGCATTTGTAAAAAAACAACAATCCATTGTTTCCCATGTTATTCCACATCTTCAGACAGAAGGTCTTTTTTTCTATATCACTTGCTCTGTGTTTAAAGCCGAGAATGAAGAAATGGCAAAATTTATTGAATCGAATTCAGCATTAAAATTGATTCGCATGAATTATTTGAAAGGCTATGAATGTGAAGCGGATACTATGTTTGTTGCTGTTTTTCAGCTATAGCTTGATAAACTTTTTGGTTAGTATCTTTTCATGGTCCGCATATACTTGAATGTGGTAAATCCCTTTACTTAAATGGTATAAATTTATTTTGTTGATTGCTATTCCTGCTTCCTGCGTATAATTTTTTGTAAAAACCGTTTGTCCAATATTGTTTTGGATGGCGATCTCAATACTTGTTTTATTCAATCTGTCAATTTCAATATTCAGTGTAGTAATAACTGGGTTAGGCGAAATACTGATCTTGTCATTTTCTACTAGATTAGGGTTGCAACTAAGATCGTAATTTATTTCAGCGCTATCTATGTAATACGAAGTATCAGTGCCAATGGAAACTTTAAATTTGTAATCTGCTTTAGTAATATCCAATCCATATAAATCGTCAATATAATGGAATGCATGCCATCCATATTGATCATTATTAGAGAGGGTTGTTAAATTGGTATAATTATTATCGCTGGATAATTTCCTTTCAATTTCAATAGTCATGGTATTGTCGGTCTTGATGGAAAAATCAAGTATTCCCTTACATTGATTAAAATTAATTTGTTTTGAAAAATATTTTTTCTGAAGCATTACAAATGCTTT
>CALQJH020000135.1 GCA_943330835.2 Candidatus Kuenenia stuttgartensis | reverse complement strand
TTTAAGTAATGAAGCCATAGCAAAAATAGAAAAATGCAGAAAATATCTGGATGATAAAATTTCTCAATCAGATGATCTATTCTATGGTATTAATACGGGATTCGGGTTTCTGCAAAATGTAAAAATTGACAAGTCACAATTGGAAACATTGCAGGAGAATTTAATTAAATCTCATGCCTGCGGTATGGGAGATGAAGTGCCATCAGAAATTGTAAAGCTTATGCTGGCATTGAAAATAAAATCGCTTAGTTATGGATATTCCGGTGTGCAAACAGCAACCGTGATGCGATTGATAGACATGTATAATAACAATGTATTGCCTGTAATATTCACGCAAGGTTCATTAGGTGCTTCCGGTGATTTAGCCCCATTGAGTCATCTTTGTTTACCACTGATTGGTTTAGGTGAAGTTTATTTTAATGGAACTAAAACAGCGGCTTCACAGGTATGGCATCATTTTGGATGGGCACCAATTGCATTACAAAGCAAAGAGGGATTAGCACTCATTAATGGTACTCAATTCATGAGCGCTTATGGTATGCATTCGATTTTACAAGCTGAAAGATTATTGAAATGGGCTAATATAATTGCTGCCATAAGTTTTGAAGCTTTTGATGGGGTAAGTTTTCCATTTAATGAACACATTCACGCAGTTAGAGCACATGCCGGACAGGTAAGCGTAGCCGCTACAATGAGAGGATTACTTAAGGGAAGTGAGATTGCTACACAGCAAAAATCTCAAGTGCAAGATCCTTATTCGTTCAGATGTATCCCACAAGTACATGGAGCGACTTTAGATACTTTCCATCATGTATCTTCTGTTTTTATAAGAGAAATCAATTCTGTTACGGATAATCCGAATATTTTTCCGGAGGAAGATCTCATCTTGAGTGGAGGTAACTTTCATGGACAGCCATTGGCATTAGCTTTAGATTTCCTTTCGATTGCAATGAGTGAGATAGCCAATATTAGTGAAAGAAGGACCTATCAATTGATTAGTGGATTAAGAAATCTCCCACCTTTTTTAGTAAAGAACCCCGGATTAAATTCAGGATTTATGATTCCGCAGTATACTGCTGCTGGAATTGTAAGTGAGAACAAACAACTATGTACACCAAGCAGTGTGGATTCTATTCCATCAAGCATTAATCAGGAAGACCACGTTAGTATGGGTGCAAATGGAGCGGTGAAATGTAAAAGAGTAATAGATAATGTAGAAAAAGTTTTAGCCATTGAATTATTAACAGCTGTTCAGGCCATTGAATTTAGGCGGCCTTTAAAAACATCAGAACAATTAGAAAAAATAATTGTTTCATTTAGAAAAGAAGTTTCTTTTAATGAGGCAGATAGAATTTTACATCATGACATGATCAAAGCTGTAGCATTTTTAAGAACTTATAATATTGACTAATAAAAAAAATACCAATGGAATCCATTAAGTACGATTATCAAAAATACAAAACACCAACAGGAACAGTATTGAATTGCAAAGGATGGATTCAAGAAGCGGCGCTGCGTATGTTATTAAATAACCTTGACCCTGAAGTCGCAGAACGTCCTGAAGAATTGATTGTTTATGGCGGGAGAGGGAAAGCTGCCCGAAATATTGAATCCTTGGATTTGATTATCAAAGGATTAAAAGATCTTGAAAATGACGAAACGTTATTGATTCAAAGTGGAAAACCAGTTGGAATCATGAAAACTCACAAAGATGCTCCTAGAGTATTAATCAGTAATTCACAATTAGTTCCTAATTGGGCAAACTGGAAACATTTTGATGAATTAGAAAAGAAAGGATTGATGATGTATGGTCAGATGACTGCCGGAAGTTGGATTTACATAGGCAGTCAAGGTATTGTGCAAGGGACTTATGAAACTTATGGATCTGCTGCTACAAAACATTTCGGCGGATCTTTAAAAGGCACCTTGAATGTCACTGCTGGATTAGGTGGAATGGGTGGTGCACAACCATTGGCCATTACTATGAACGATGGAGTAGCGTTAGTCGCAGAAGTAGAAGAGTGGCGAATAGATAAAAGGATAGAGACCAGGTATCTGGATGAAAAATACACAGATATTGATGAAGCCATTGATAAAGCGTTGCAGTATAAATCAGAAGGCAAAGCAATTAGTATAGGTGTCTTGTGTAATGCCGTAAACTTACTGCAACGATTAATCGAAAGAAACATTATACCAGATACTTTAACTGATCAGACAAGTGCTCATGATCCATTAATTGGATATATTCCACATCATTTATCAAATGAAGAAGCTACTATCTTGCGCGTTGAAAATCCTGATGAGTATATCAACTTAAGTTATGATAGCATGAAATTGCATGTAGAATTGATGTTGCAATTACAAGAAATGGGCGCTATTACTTTTGATTATGGAAATAATATACGTGCAAGAGCTAAAGAAAGAGGTTTAGAAAACGCATTTGATTTCCCTGGATTTGTACCAGCTTACATAAGACCATTATTTTGTGAAGGCAAGGGGCCATTCAGATGGGCTGCACTAAGCGGTGATCCAGAAGATATAAGTGTTACAGATGAATTGATGATGGAATTATTTCCCGAAAATAAAGGAATGATCAGATGGATGAAAATGGCGAAAGAAAAAATCGCCTTTCAAGGACTACCTGCACGTATTTGCTGGATTGGTCAGGGGGAAAGAGAAAAAGCAGGATTGGCCTTTAATGAATTGGTTAGAACTGGAAAAGTAAAAGCACCAATTGTAATAGGTCGCGATCATCTAGATACAGGATCTGTAGCAAGTCCTAATAGAGAGACGGAAGCTATGCTAGATGGAAGTGATGCAGTTGCTGATTGGCCCATTTTGAATGCATTGGTAAATACAGCAGGTGGAGCAAGTTGGGTTTCTTTGCACCATGGCGGTGGAGTAGGGATGGGTTATAGCATTCATGCTGGAATGGTAATTGTTGCCGATGGAACAGATGATGCTGCTATCCGATTAAGCCGGGTTTTAAGGAATGATCCTGGAATAGGTGTGATAAGACATGCAGATGCCGGATATGATCTTGCCATAAAAACTGCAGAGTTACATCATTTAGATATTAAATCAAGACTTCAATAAATAAATCGAAACAAGCGAACTGTTTAAAGTTCGCTTGTTTAAGTTTTAACTTATAATAAAATTAGACGTACTAAAATCTGATTCCAGCACCAACATTAAAGTTGATAACACCCATTTCTTGTTTTATATCTTCGCTACCAGAAGAAGTCCATTTTGGATTCATAAATCCATAATCTACATTAGTAAATAAGCAGACTCTTGAAGCAAAATTGTATCTTAGGTTACTACCCAATTGAATGGCAAATGCATCAGTCCATCTGTCACTTGTAGAATTTACAATTACTCCAGTACCTACAATTTCTTCTTTAACTGAAGGCAAATTAGCTCTGGAAAATCCAGCCATTCCTTTAATATCTAAAAACAACTGATCCATTAATTTAAATGTAGCCATTGGGCCAATAACAATGCCAAAATATTGCCAATGGTCAACACTTTTAGTTGTGGAAACTACAGAATTTAGTACTTGAAATTTATTAAGTGCATCCTGATCAATTTTATGTAATGAATAGAACACCGTAGAGGCAATGCCAAATCGATCTGTGATATGGTAACCGGAATTTAAGTTGATATTATATCCGATTGTTGCTAGCCCTGATTTCGTATTGGACGCGAGATCTTTGGAAGAGAAACTGCCTACAGGCAAAGACGGTCCGCCAGATAATATCAAAAATAACTTTTGAGTATTTACATTTGATTTTTCCTGTGCAATTACACCTAAGGTTATAAAAGCTAATGTTAAACTGAGAATATTTTTTTTCATTTTTTTTTATTTAGAGTTAATTGATAATTGTAAATGTAAACCCCTGATAAAATTTTTAACATGACAGAAATGTATATTCACATTGATGTGTATCACTATCGAATCAATAAAAAACAGACATGATGAATGTCACTGTTATGATTAATAATGATCATCTATTCAGCATTTTTTTTTAATCAATTTAGCAACTTGAATAATAAAAAGACCAATCAATTATG
>CALQJH020000134.1 GCA_943330835.2 Candidatus Kuenenia stuttgartensis | reverse complement strand
GTCTATGTTTTATGTTGATTAAAAAATGTGTATTCTTGAATTCTTTCAAGTAAGCAAATGTAGGCGAATATTGTACCAAAATTAACAAAAGGAATAGTTGACATGATTTCGGGTAAACTATGTCAGTAAAAGGATAATTATTGCGACATATTTACATTTTCAACCGAGGGAGTATATTATTCAGGCAAATATACTCTTGCATAAAAAAAGGCCCTCTTATAAAGAGAGCCAATAAGTTATTGGGGAAATTTTATCTTACTTTTTTTTAGCCATGGCCCTTTTTGCTCCTAAACCAATACCTGCAGCAATTAATAAACTTATCCCTCCATCAATTGGACAAGCTGGATCTGAAGGATCACAACCCGGATCTATAACTTGGGCAAAAGTACTTGTAGGAAATATAAAAGCAATTGCTATAATAATGACTAGTACAAGTGTTATTTTTTTAAATCTGTTCATCTCTTCTTTTCTTATTTGCAAAATTAATCTGTTTTATTGAATTATAATAACAATTTTAGAATTGTTTTTAAATTTTGTTCGTCGATCACTTCCATGGTATAATGACCATGCATTATTGACTTAGGTATTGACAATAAATATTCTTCCCTTCCTCCATTGTGAGAAATTGTTTTTGCCATTACTTTTTGTCCTAAATGGTTAACCATTCTAATTTGTAATACCCCTTTCTGAACATTACTTAATTTTAAATGTAGCATTCTGTCTTCTTTAACAGGATTAGGATAAATGGTAATAGAAGGTATAGATTCAAATACAACTTTAACTATTTTACTATACTTTAAATCACCAGATATGTCTTCACTACGAATACGGTAGTAATTCACTCCAACAATAGCCTGTTCATCCAGGAAGCTATAACTTGAAGCATTTGTTGCAGTCTTATTTCCAATAGCACTAAAATGTATCCCGTCATCAGATCTTTCTATTGCATATTTATTGATATTTATTTCATTTTGTACACTCCATGATACCAATACATTTTGCTCTTGCTTAATTGCATTAACATCAACGAAAGTAACTGGAACAATACGCAATACTTTGAATACAACACTGAAACGATCAGGATTATACGATCTAGGATCATTGATGATATTGAAATCTATAATCGAAGACGTTGATAAACTTAATGGCGTTTTTGTGTTTAAATAACTATCTTCTAAATAGGCTTCTAATCCTAAATCATCTAAATATTCCGGGGTAAATTCAAATTGATAATTACTTACTCTAACCTGGTTTAATTTATAGAAGATGGTATCATTGTTATTAATGGCATTTCTTCTTTCAATGGCAAGTTGAGAGCCAGCGCTATTATTTATCGCTAGATTTTCCAATGAATTTTTAAATTTGATAGCATCAGAAGCATCTACATCATTGGAGAAAGCAGCATCGTATACATTCACTACCCCATCAACTAAATCAGATATTCCATTTTGAACTCTTAATATATTTGTTCTAAATGACCTGAATGATGATACTGGTGGTCTGGCTACAAGATTACTACCATCAACTTTATTTGATTCTTTAAATGTGATGGAACCAATTCCATTATTTGTTCGTACAAAGAATCCCTGACCAGATTCTACATTTTTATTGCCTGAACTATAACTTGCCCCGGCTGGTGTAACAGTAGGAACTCCATTAAAAACAGACAAGGTTTGATACCCACCAAATTCAGTAGCAGTACCTAATTTAGGATCCCAGAAATAATAGGTACTATCTAAATTAGTTTTAGTGAGATTAGTCAATGAAATAGCAGAAGCATAAGGATTGCCTACAGCAGCAAATTGACCCCCATTTGTACCTAGATTACTAACAGTAAAATCGCCCATATTTAACGAATCTTTTTCTCTTATCCTTGTTGGTTTCGATGGTTGATTGTATCTGGTTACGGAACGGTCCCCTCTAATAAAGGTCATGTAGGCTTTCCCAGGCATAAAATTTGCATCAGTCGTGGCGATTCCATCAAATGAAACTGCTGCAGAATTGTATACTTTAATACTAGGCCCTGCAGGTGTTATCGTATCAAAGCCTAATGCTCTTGCTCCAGCAAGATTGCTTCCTAAATTGCTTGTTGTTTGTATACCGTAGCCAGAAGTAGGATTACTATTTGCACTTCCACCTTCCATCCATGCTTGCCTTATTGTCTGGTTTAAATGCACTGTTGGAGAAGATAGTAATCTCCATGCTTTTTTAGCTCCGGAGATATATCTTTCCACCGAAACTTTACCTGCGATAAGATTACCACTAATTACTGCTCCAGTATTTGCATCTTTTTCAATGTTACCAACACTTGCTGTTGAGGCTGAATCTGATTTTAAAACGAGGTTACTATTTGTGTTAAACCTTCTGCCACTTCCAGCAAATGATAATTTACCTGTAAGCGTTAAAGCTCCGGATAAATTAACGGTAGCGTTATTAATAATCAAATTCTTGATGCTAGTTGATACAAACATTACTGGGATAATTGTTTGTGCAGTGCTCCCGGCAAATTCTAATGTCCCATCAGTTACATTCATTTGACCAGCAGAAAAGGAAGAACTCGTACCATATATAGTTAATTTACCACTACCATTTATTGTCAAAGATGCTCCATTTTCTAGAGTAATATCTTTACAAGTGGCGCTATTTGTTATAGTAGGATATGTAGTTAATCCAGTAGGAATAATAACATTATCTGAGCTTGTCGGAGGAATACCATTACACCAATTAGATGCATCACTCCAATTATTATTTACACCAAGCCAGGTTCCTAAAATACCGATGGTGGCAGTAACTGCTGTTCTTGGAGTAGCAGATGTACAACCTGTTGTCGTATTTCTTGTTTGTGCATAATAAATTGTTGTAGTAAGAATTGATGGTGTAGAATATAATAATGATCCTCCAGATAGTGCTACACCACCTGAAGCATTAGCAAACCAATCAATAGTCAAACCTGATGGCGCTGTTGCCGACAATATTACCGAACCTGTACCACAACGTTTCGCATTAGTAACACTAGTTGGTCCACTCGGTATCGTATCCACTTTAAATGTAATGGTCTTTGTACAAGTATTGTTATTGGTATAAGTAATACTACATGTCCCTGCGACAACCGGTGTAATTAATCCACCAGTTGTAATTGTTGCAATACCAGGATTAGAAGTTGACCATGGGTCTGCAGCAGCAGTGGCTGTACCATATAATTGCAAAGTGGAAGACTTACAAACATTTGCTGTTGTAATAGATGCACCTCCAGAAGTAAGACTGACAGAAGGCGCAGTATTCACCGTAATCGTATAAGGTAAGGAAGCACATCCATTAGAATTGGTATAAGTAATATTGGATGAACCGGCAGTATTTCCTGCGGTGACAAAACCCGAACCACTTATGGTCACAATCGCATTATCTGAAACCCATGGATTACTTGCTGCAGCAGTTGGAGATCCTGTTAGTGTAATGGAACTACTGGCGCATAATGATGCAACGCCTGAAATTGTTGGTCTCGCTAAAACAGTTACAATATAGGTTGCAGATGTACAACCTCCTGCATTACTGTATGTAATATTTGTTGAACCAGCTCCAACAGGACTTAATATACCCGAACTGTTAATAGTAGCAACTGCAAGATTTGAGCTGGTCCATGAAGTTGCTGAAGTACCACTTAATGTTATCGAACTTCCTCCAACACAAACAGAATTTGCTCCTGTTATGTTTGATGGCGATGATGCTACTGTAAGGGTAAGAGTTGATGAACAACCATTATTATTGGCGTAAGTTATCACACTTGTACCAGCACTAACGCCAACCGCTACCCCAGTTGTTGTATTGATGGCAGCTACTCCTGTACTCGCAGAAATCCAAGGACTTGATCCTGATGCTGTAGCTGTACCATAAAGTTGTATGGATGAACCTATACATACATTTGCAGTGGTAACGTAAGGTCCTGCTGCTGCAGTAGTACTAATTTGTGGTGATGAGTTTACCGTAACTTTTACAGGCAATGAATTAGCCGAATTATTATTACAAGTAACACTTAGAATTACTGCTCTAAACCAAGTGGTTTGAGTAAGATTCCCTGATGTATAACT
>CALQJH020000133.1 GCA_943330835.2 Candidatus Kuenenia stuttgartensis | reverse complement strand
TTCTCAGTATACCATGAATCAATTCTCTAACAGGTCCGATACTTCTTTTCAATAAGATCATTTCTTTTCTGATAGTATTTATTTTCACCAAAGTTTGATTATCGGCACCCTTTGCGATATCTTCTTCTAGCTGTTCTATTTTTTCACCAAGTTTTTCCATAACCAAAAAGTAATGGTCAACGATACCGTCTATTAGTATATAATATAAAAAATCAGCACCGCTTTGTCTTATTTTACTTGTATTTAATTTTATTTTTTCTCTTACAGCATCAAAAACATCCCGATCTGCATCATCCTGAATACTAATAATAAAATCTTTGCCTAGTATAATACTAATTTGTTCGGTTTCAACCGTGGATTCTTTTTCGTTGAAATATAGCATATTCAATACACAAAATAATATGCCATTAATTTCATCCATTTTTGGCCGTTGGTTCGTGCTTAAAATATCTTCTAGAATTAACTGGTGTATACCAAAATGGGAACAAACTTTTTCAATTTCTGTTTTATTAATGCCATCTATATTTATCCAGGAAACACTTTTGGTATAAAGGCGTTCGTAACAATCTTCTATTTTTTCAATAGACTTAAATTCAAAATCAACAGGCGAGTATTCAATAAGAAATATTTTTCCATTGATTGCGGATTTTCGTTCAGGAATTATTGTTGGGTTAACCTGTAATACTCTTTTTGTTTTGAGTATTTCCAAAGGGTTGATTAAATAATCTAAATAATTTCTTTTTAGCATAATCGCATTAGCTATGTTTTGAATAGTGGTAATTAGGGATTGCTGACTAAAGATAGTGTTCCCTTTTGATAGATAGAGCTAAGAAGCAATATTGCGAATACTCAAACAAGAAGGCCAAACAATTTTACTAAAGTTTATTTAGCCCTCGTTTTAAAAATAAAATTTAATAAAGGCTGTTTCTTTAATATTGCTTCTTATAACCATTGAGTTATGGCTAATTATTTAACCATAACACTAACTAATGGGTAGTAATTTGGAATGCTTAATAATAGTCAGGTTTTCCTTTTGATAGATAGATTAGAGAAGCAATATTGCAATATTGCGAATACTCAAACAAGACGTAAAAATATTTTCACTGAAGTTTCTTTAGTAGGCGTTTTAAAAAATTCACCGTTTCTATCGGGTATCGTAATTGAAACCCGTAACAACATAATGAATAATAAAAAGGGTGTAGTTACTTTTCTTCAAGCATTAAAAAGAAGCGCTTTTAGGATATCTTGGAAAAGGAATGACATCGCGGATATTACCCATTCCCGTAACGAATTGAACTATTCTTTCAAATCCTAATCCAAAACCGGCATGAGGACAAGCGCCAAATCTTCTTGTATCGAGATACCAATCCAGTTCTTCTGTAGGAATATCCATTTCCTTCATTCTTTCTGTAAGTTTTTCTAAGCGCTCTTCTCTTTGAGAGCCACCAACTATTTCGCCGATACCCGGTGCTAAAATATCCATTGCGGCCACGGTTTTTCCGTCATCGTTTTGACGCATATAGAAAGCTTTGATTTCCTTTGGATAATTGGTAAGTATAACTGGTTTTTTAAAATGTTTTTCAACAAGATATCGTTCGTGTTCACTTTGTAAATCAATTCCCCATTTGTCAATAATATATTGGAACTTCTTTTTCTTATTGTGGTTGCATTCTTTTAAAATTTCAATCGCCTCTGTATAAGTCAGTCTTTCAAAATCATTATTAACTACAAAATCCAGCTTTTCTAATAAGCCCATTTCGCTTCTTTCATTTTGTGGTTTTTGTTTTTCTTCTTCTTCCAGCCTTTGCGTTAAGAATTCTAAATCCTCCTTATTATGATCCATTGCATATTTGATAATATACTTAATAAATTCTTCTGCAAGGTTCATATTGTCTTCTAAATCATTGAACGCTACTTCGGGTTCTATCATCCAAAATTCGGCAAGGTGTCTTGTGGTATTACTATTTTCTGCCCGGAAAGTTGGACCAAAAGTATAAACATCACTAAAAGCCATTGCTGCTAATTCTCCTTCCAATTGACCACTAACGGTTAGGTTTGTACTACGAGCAAAAAAGTCGTCTTTAAAATTAATGGAACCATCTTCATTTTTAGGAGCCGTGCCATCTAAAGGAAGCGTAGTTACCTTAAACATTTCTCCAGCACCTTCCGCATCGCTTGCGGTAATGATTGGGGTGTGTAAATAAATAAATCCTTTTTTATTAAAGAAATCGTGAATAGCAAAAGCCAGAGAATGCCTTACTCTAAAAATGGCGCCAAATGTATTTGTACGAAAGCGCATGTGAGCAATCTCTCTTAAAAATTCAAGGCTGTGTTTTTTAGGTTGTAATGGAAATTTTTCTGCATCACTATCGCCTAATATTTCTATAGACGTTGCATTAAGTTCCACCTTTTGCCCTTTCCCTAAAGAGGCAATTATTTCACCATCAGCTTTAATACAAGCGCCCGTAGTAATTCTTTTCAAGATGGACTCATCAAGAGAACCTAATGCTACAACCACTTGAAGATTGTTATTTGTACTACCATCATTTAGGGCAATGAATTGATTGTTTCTAAATGTTCTTACCCAGCCCATTACGGTTGTTTGGAAGTTTACCTCTTCTGATTGTAGTAGTGTTTTAATTCTGGTGCGCTTGTTGAACATGATGTATTATTTTGCCTTGCAAAGATAAAAATTGCAAAGATGATTTTTTATTTAATTCGGCCTTTGACGTGAAAAAGTTTTCTTTTTAGGACTATTAAAATTTCTTTGAGTAGGTCCTCTATGGCCCCCACCGGATCTCTTTTCAGGTGCACTAATTTTAATGTGCTTTGCCTGCTGGTTCAATTCAACATGATAAGGATGAGATCTATCAATATCTATTCCTTTTCCAATAAGTTTTTGAATATCTTTTAAATACGGCAATTCCTCATATTCACAGAATGAAAAAGCTACACCACTAAGTCCTGCTCTTCCGGTTCTTCCAATGCGGTGAACATAAGTTTCTGGAACGTTTGGCAATTCGTAATTAATAACATGCGTTAATTCATCTACATCAATACCACGTGCCGCAATGTCCGTTGCTACTAAAACGCGTGTTGTTCTTTCTTTAAAATTTGTCAAGGCTCTTTGGCGTGCATTTTGAGATTTGTTGCCATGTATCGCCTCCGCTTTAATATTTAATCGAATAAGATCTTTTACAACCTTGTCTGCGCCATGTTTTGTTCTTGTAAATACAAGTGCGCTTTTAATATCGGCATCCTGAAGAAGAAACGACAACAACATTTTTTTACTATCCTTATCAACAAAAAACAAAGATTGATTAATAGTGTCCGCCGTTGATGAAACAGGAGTTACTTCAACTTTTTGAGGATTTGTTAGAATGGCATTTGCCAATGATTGAATCTCATTTGGCATTGTTGCAGAAAAGAAAAGTGTTTGTCTTTTTTGAGGCAGTTTGGTTATTACTCTTTTTACATCATGAACAAAGCCCATGTCAAGCATACGATCTGCTTCATCCAAAACGAATATTTCAACGTCTTTCAGGTTGATATATCCCTGGCTCATTAAATCTAATAATCGCCCTGGTGTAGCCACTAATATATCGGCACCTCTTTCGAGAGCGTTTGTTTGAGGGACTTGACTTACTCCTCCAAAAATTACTAATGGTTTTAACCTTAATTCTCGTCCATATGCCCTAAAGCTTTCTTCAATTTGAATAGCAAGTTCTCGGGTTGGCGTAAGTATTAATGCTCTGATTGATTTTTGGCCTGGCTTTACTGCGTAGGGTTTACTCAATAATTGTAGCATTGGAATAGCGAAGGCGGCCGTTTTTCCGGTCCCTGTTTGCGCGCAACCCAATAAGTCTCTCCCTGAAAGAATAAAAGGAATGGCTTTTTCTTGAATGGGCGTTGGCGTTGAATAGCCTTCTTCTTTGAGCGCACATAATATGGGCTCAATGATTTTTAAGTCTGTAAATAACAAAATAAATAAATTAAAAAATGAGTGCGGAAATGAAGTTATGCTTCATCATCAAAAGAGGTTGTTCTGAAATTGTTTTGTGAGTACACAAACAAAGAGAAAAGAAACCGG
>CALQJH020000132.1 GCA_943330835.2 Candidatus Kuenenia stuttgartensis | reverse complement strand
TTACAAAAGGACAAAAAATAATTTTAATGCTCAATTGAGCACCAATCAATGCTAAAGGATATATTATATAAGGTAAACATCCAGTCTGTAAAAGGAGATACTTCCATTGACATTAAGAATCTACAAATTGATTCCAGAAAAGTGACCCCAGGGACTTGCTTTATTGCATTGAAAGGTTATTCCATAAATGGGCACGATTTTATTAAGGATGCCATTGAAAATGGCGCTTCGGCTATCATATGCGAAATACTACCTGAAAAAATGGTAGATGGCATTACTTATGTGTCAGTTGTAAATAGCTCCATTGCTGTGGGATTAATGAGTCATAACTTTTATGCAGCGCCATCATTGAAATTAAAAGTAGTAGGCGTTACCGGTACAAATGGAAAAACTACTATCGCTACATTGCTTTTTAAATTATATACCAACTTAGGTTATAAATGTGGGTTGATAAGTACAGTGCAAAATCAAATTGGCGAACAGATTATTTCTTCAACACATACGACACCTGATGCCATAACTCTTAATAGTTTATTGAGTCAAATGGTAAATGAAGGATGCGATTATGTATTCATGGAATGTAGTAGCCACGCTATTGATCAGCATCGTATCGCTGGAATTGAATTTTGTGCCGGCGTATTCAGTAACATTACCCATGACCATTTGGATTATCATAAAACTTTTGAAGAATACATCAGGGTAAAAAAATCATGGTTCGATGCCTTGCCGAAAAATGCATTTGCCATAAGTAATGCAGATGACAAAAGAGGACTAGTGATGTTGCAAAATACTCCTGCAAAAAAATATTTGTATAGTTTAAAAACACTTGCCGATTTTAAAGGAAAAATCCTTGAAAATGGGTTAACTGGTTTGCACATGACCATTAATGATCTGGAAGTTTATTTTAAATTAATCGGAGAGTTTAACGCTTATAATTTACTGGCTGTTTATGGAGTAGCCGTTTGTCTGGGAGAAGATAAAAATCAAGTACTACAGATTCTTAGTACACTTACCGGTGCCGAAGGAAGATTTGATTATATTATCAGTGAGCATGAAAATGTAGTTGGAATTATTGATTACGCCCACACTCCGGATGCCTTGTTGAATGTGTTGGTAACGATTAAGAATTTAAGAAAGGGCGATAAAAAAATTATTACAGTAGTAGGGTGTGGTGGAAACAGAGATCAAACAAAACGTCCTATTATGGCCGCAGTTGCTTGTCAGTATAGCGATAAAGTTATTTTAACATCAGACAATCCAAGGTTTGAAGATTCAGCTGATATTTTAAAGCAAATGGAAGCGGGCATCAATGTGGTATCAAGAAAAAAAACCATTACCATTTCTGACCGAAGAGAAGCGATTAAAACAGCTGTTAGTCTTTCAGAAAAAGAAGATATTGTTTTAGTAGCGGGAAAAGGGCATGAGAAATACCAAGAAGTGAATGGCGTACAATATGAATTTGACGACAAGCAGGTTTTAATGGAGATGTTTGACTTGCTGGAAAAATAAAAAAAATGATTTTTTAATAAGCACTGAAAAATCAATAAAATAAAAAATGATCTATCATCTATTTCAATGGTTTGCAAAAGAACACTACCGGTTTCCGGGAGGAGGACTTTTTCAATTCATCACCTTCCGGATATTGTTGGCGCTGATATTATCATTGATTATTACTACAGTTTACGGAAAGAAGTTGATAAAGTTTTTACAGAAAAAACAATTAGGCGAAACAGTAAGAGATTTGGGGTTAGCGGGAGAAGAACAGAAGAAAGGGACGCCTACAATGGGAGGAATCATTATTATTTTAGCTATTCTTATTCCTACGTTGTTGTTGGCCAATCTTGACAAAGTATATATCAGGTTAATGCTGCTTTGTACTGTTTGGTTGGGTGCTATTGGATTTATTGATGATTATCTTAAAATAAAAGCAAAGAAAATCGCCAAAGAAAAAGGTATAGATTTCAAAAAAACAAATGCGGATGGTCTTGCGGGTAAGTTTAAAATTTTCGGACAAGTGATGCTTGGTGTTATAGTTGGCGCAACACTTTATTTTAATCAAAATGTTGTTGTAAAAAGAGAAGTTCTTAGTACGAATGCAGCAGCAGTTTATAATAAAAAAGGAATCAAAATAAAATACGATACCATAAGTGTTGACGGAAAAACGAGAGTATTTACTGATGCGAAAAGTGTGATCACTACAATACCATTTGTAAAAGGTCACGAATTTAATTATGCAAAGTTACTTCCTAAGAACTTAGAAGATTACTCTTATATCATTTATATCCTCATTGTTATTTTTATTGTAACAGCCGTTTCAAATGGTGCCAATATTACCGATGGTTTAGATGGACTTGCAACTGGTGTCAGTGCCATTATTGGTATTTGTTTGGGGATTTTCGCTTATGTAAGTGGCAATATAAAATTTGCAGAGTACTTGAATATTATGTACATCCCCAACCTTGGCGAGTTATCGATTTTTATTGCTGCTTTTGTTGGAGCGTGTATTGGTTTCTTGTGGTATAATTCCTATCCCGCGCAAGTATTTATGGGTGATACCGGAAGCTTGGCTCTTGGTGGAATTATTGCCGCCTTAGCTATCATTGTTAGAAAAGAATTATTAATCCCAATATTTTGTATGGTGTTTTTGATTGAAAATCTGAGCGTGATGATTCAGGTTAGTTATTTCAAATACACCAAACAGAAATATGGTGAAGGCAGAAGGGTTTTTTTAATGAGCCCTCTACATCATCATTTTCAGAAGAAAGGTCTTCATGAAAGTAAAATTGCTGTGCGTTTTTGGATTGTGACGATTTTGAGCGTGGCACTTGCAATTGTGACCTTGAAATTGAGATAAAGATTTTGGAATTAATAAAGAATTGTTTTTAAAGTTAATCAGCAACCCTTAGAAAATTACTACCCATTAAATTCGATGCTTTTGAAGAACCATTTTTTCAAAACTCCGTTGGATTTCACAGTGCAACCATCTGTGAAATCCAAAGTTGAAGCGAAAAAAAGAATGTCCTAAACCAACAAAACATTTAAGGTCTGTCCTGTAAATGTCAATACCATTGAAGAACCTTTTTAATCCTACTGAGATTATAAATGGAGTACTATCCGTTTGAATACTCAGTAGGATCAAATTGAACACAGTATTTAATTATCTAAAAACTAAATGAAAAAAAGATTAGTCATACTTGGAGCTGGTGAGAGCGGTGTAGGCGCAGCGCTACTTGCCAAGCAAAAAGGCTTTGATGTTTTTGTAAGTGATGGTGGATCTATCGCAGACAGCTACATTAAAGAACTGAATGACCATCACATTTCATTTGAGCAAGGCGGACATCATGAACAACTTATTCTTAATGCAGATGAAGTTGTGAAAAGTCCTGGTATTCCTGAAAAGGCATTGATCATCAAAAAAATAAGAGAGAAAAACATTTCAATCATCAGCGAGATTGAATTTGCCTATCGGTATATCGGTAATAGCAAGATTGTAGCAATTACAGGAAGTAATGGCAAAACGACCACTACTGCTTTGACCTATCATATTTGTAAACATGCAGGTCAGGATTGCGCATTGGTAGGTAATATTGGATTTTCATTTGCACGTCAGGTGGCTCAGGATCCAAAGCCAATCTATGTTGCAGAGATTAGTTCTTTTCAATTGGATGACATTGTGACCTTTCGTCCGCAAGTGGCAGTAATCACGAATATTACAGAAGATCATTTAGACAGATATGATTACAAAATAGAAAATTACATTTCGAGTAAATTTAAAATAACAGCAAACCAGCAAGAAGAAGATGTCTTCATTTTTAATCTTGATGACAAAACCACAAACGAATATCTTAATCACTATCCCATAAAATCAACCCAAGCTCCCATCACTATGAGTAAAGAATTGCCACAAGGTGCCTATTTGACAAATGCAAAAATGTATCTCAAATGGAAGAACGAAGAAATGCAGATGAGTGTAGAGGATTTTGCCATAAAAGGAAAGCACAATCAATATAACAGTATGGCAGCAAGTATGGCAGCAACGGCATTGGATATACGCAAAGAAAAAATAAGAGAAGCACTTCAGACTTTCGAAAGTTTAGAACACCG
>CALQJH020000131.1 GCA_943330835.2 Candidatus Kuenenia stuttgartensis | reverse complement strand
TGAATACAAATACAATCCATGCCCTGCTTCATCTTGTACTTTTGCAATTAAGATCGCTTTTCTTTTTAATGATGGCGCTCTGCTTATCCAGTTTCCTTCCGGAAGCATGCCTACAATTTCACTATGAGCATGCTGACTGATTTGACGCAGATTTGTTTTACGATAGGCTTCTGGCATCCAGTCTTTCGGTTCAATTTTAATTTCTGAATCAATTTTATTTTGAAAAGAAATTTCTAAATCATGTATCGACATAGAGAAATATTTATACTTCAAATGTATGAAAAAATACGATGAAAACTAACAATCGTTAGTATAAAACCCTTGTTTGTGAAAGATTTATTTTATATCAAAATCAATAACCACTTTTTCTGTGGTAGGATGAGATTGACAAGTGAGAATAAATCCCTGTTCTAATTCTTCTGGTTCTAATGCATAGTTAACATCCATTTTCACCTTTCCTTCAACCAGCTTTGCTCTGCAGGTACAACAAACGCCTCCTTTGCAGGCATATGGCAAGTCCGCTCCTTCTTGTAATGCAGCATCTAAAATATTATTGCCGTTGTAGGAAAGATCAAAGGAAACTATTCTCCCATCAAGCTTTATGGTAACATTGCTTTTTGGACCGGTTGAAACTATTGTTTCTTCTTTTATGTTTTGAGTGTTGTTTTTTTGTCCTGGTGTTGTAAATAATTCAAAATGTATATTATTTTTTGCTATTCCTTTCTTTTCTAAAAATTCCTCTGATGAAAAAATCATTGCTTCGGGACCGCACAAATAAGCTGCAGCAAAATTATTGTAATCAACGAGTTTGTTTAGTGCAACTAATTTATTTTCATCAATTCTTCCATAAAAAATATCAGCATCCGTTTTTTCTCTACTTAAAATATTAATAAAAGTAAACCGCTCCATGTACTTGTTTTTTAAACTTTCTAATTCCTCAAAGAAAATTACGCTACTACGATTTTTACTTCCATATATCAAGGTGAATTGACTGTCTTGTTGAGTGTTGAGCGTATGTTTTATGATTGAAATAACAGGAGTGATACCACTTCCGGCCGCTATAGCCAAATAGTTTGGATAAGCCGATGCGTTTAAATGAGCATTAAATTTTCCTGATGGAGGCATTACGTTTAATGTATCATTAATCCTCAACGCTTCATTGGCAAAAGTTGAAAATAATCCACCATCAACTTTTTTGATGGCAATTTTTAAGTTGTTTTCATAGGGAGCGCTACAAATAGAATAAGAACGTCTTACTTCTTCGCCAGCAATAATTTTTTTAATCGTGAGGTTTTGTCCTTCTTTGTATAAAAACAATTCTTTTAAATTGTCAGGAATGGAAAAACAAACAGAAACGCATTCAGCAGTTTCTTTTACAATTTCTATTATTTTTAATTCGTGAAAGTGTGTGGACATTTTTACTTATTTAATTAATCCATTGATGAGATGATCTATAATATTGCTTTCTAACTCTTTGCTATTAATGTTATTTTTTTTTCTTTGCCAAAATTCTACGCTTCTTACAGCTGATAAAATAGTAAGAACAGCAATATTAGGATGAATATTTTTTAGCTCTTTTTTTTTGATCCCCGTTTTAATTATTTCGACCAGCCTGCCTTCATAAGAATTTCTTTGAAGAAGAAAATTACTAAGAAATGGTTCTCTTAATTGTTTCCATTCATGATTAGCTACATACACTTCATCATGATTGTTAAGCATCATCTCTATATGAAACCCGATGACCTCTTTTAATTTAGTAACCGTAGAAACTGCTTTTTTTTCTACCTCAGTCAGAGAAACCGTAAAATCATTGGCCACTTTAAAACAGACCGTTTGTAACAATTCGTTTTTGGAACCAATATGGTTATAAAGACTTGACGCTTCTACGCCAATACTTTCAGCAAGTTCTCTCATTGAAGTTGATGCAAATCCTTTTTTTCGGAAAAGCCCAGCTGCTTTTTGAGTGATCGCATCTTTCTTCGTTCCATTTTTAGATGCAAGTATTTTTGCCATTTTATCTTTTTTGCAAAACTAACACTTATTAGTTTAATGCCTATTTTTCTGTTTATTGTAAATAGCCATATGAGGTCTTTTTTTAACGTAAATCTCTTGTTTTTCAATCTATAACATATAGGTGATTTACTTATATGCTTCATGGTTTAATGAACAATTTCATAATTAATATTAAAATAATCTCTTAAAAGTTATGAGAATTGGAAAGGAATATTAATTTTGTACTCGACTTCTGAATTAATCCTCTTACAACTATCTTATCTAAAGCTTCGATGTGAATTTTTTGGTGCGCAAAGCATAGGCTTTGATCAATAAAGTAATGTAATGGGAACATGATTTATATATAATTAATAACTACCTCGTAAAGTTTTTCTTGTGGTTTCAGAGGTAAGCAAGGCCTGTGATTTCTATCATGGGCCATTTTTTTACCCGAATTTTACAGTTGGAATCTTAGTGGGACAAAAAAAGGAATCGTTTTTGTCGATTCCTTGTATAAGTAGTTTAGCGTTGGTTTTTTATTTTATTCTAGACCAGTTTTCACCGCTTTTAATACGATAAAGTGTCATTTCGCTAACGCCATATTTTGTAGCTAATTGCTTATAGGTTAATTTTCTTTTTGGATTATTTATGGTATCTTTTATCGCTTTTACTTGAACAACGGTAAGCTTCAAACCTACGGTACGAGTAGCTTGACGTTTTTTATATGCGATTTTTAAAGGGCTATTTTGCTGGTGTTCGCTCACATCCTCTAATGAAGCCCATTTTAAATTTTTTGCGCTATTGTCAGTTTTTTTATGATTGACGTGAATAACATACTTTGTTTTTGGTGATTTTTTCTTACAAAATAATTTTGCGATTTCACGGTGAAAATAGATGGTTCCGTTGCCATCTTCAACATGTAAATTGAGGGTACGATAACCGGAGGTAAGAGAACCGTTTAATAGATTACCATCTTTTGCAACAGATTCAAAATAACTGGCAGCACGTCCATGATTTGAGACTGCATAGTTCTTTTTTAGGTTTTTGTAACCTGAAAACTGCATTTGTTTCCAAATTTCTCCTGGAATTTTTTTAATCATCGTACTTGGTTTTAAATGTTTGGTTATTGTTTAGATTTTTCACAAATACTCAAAAACTGTGAATCGGTAATAAATATAATTAATTTTATAGTTAAACGTTCAACATTTTTAAAAAATCTTCTTCTGAAAGAATTTTAATACTAGGGATTTTTTTGGCTTTCTCCAGTTTGCTTCCTGCATCACTTCCGGTTACGAGATAGTTTAGCTTGCTGGATACGCCTCCGAGGATTTCTCCGCCAAGTTTTTCCACCATTTCCTCCGCCTCGCTCCTTTTTAATGTAGACAAGGTTCCTGTGAATAAAAAGTATTGACCGGTTAAATTCCCTAAAACGGGAGCCGTGGATTTTTGTTCTAAAGAAACGCCCAAATTAGCTAGTTTGTGTAGCAGCTTTATATTGTCGTCATTTTTAAAGAATTCATGAATGCTTTGAGCAACTTTCACACCCACATCGTCCATTTGCATCAACTCTTCTTCACTCATACTTTTTAAATCAAGAACACTATGGATTTTTTGGGCTATTGTTTTAGCCGTTGTTTCACCAACGTAACGTATACCCAATGCATATATGAGACGATGCAAAGGTTGTGTTTTACTCTTTTCAATGGCTTCTTCTAAGTTTGAAATAGATTTTGGACCAAAACCATCGATATTTTTTAATCCGTTGGTATCCATTTCATAAATACCAGGTATATCTTTCAATATATCCCACTCAAAGAATTTTCTAACATTAGCCTCTCCCATACTTTTTATATCCATCGCATCTTTACTTACAAAATGGATAATTCTTTCCACCACTTGTGCCTTACAGTTGATGTTGATACAACGCCAAACAGCTTCATCATCTGATTTAAAAAGTGATTGCTTGCATTCCGGGCAATGTTGAGGAAATGAAATGTTTATTTCTTCACCAGTTCTAAGTGCTGGTAATGATTTAACTATTTGTGGAATTACATCTCCACTTCTTTCTATTAAAATACTATCGCCTATCTTAAGATCTTTTTCTTTGATGTACTCTTCATTGTG
>CALQJH020000130.1 GCA_943330835.2 Candidatus Kuenenia stuttgartensis | reverse complement strand
TTCAAACGTTACAAGCCCTCTACAAAAGGAACTATTTTAGCATTTCTAATTGGTTGTATCATTACTGGATTAGTACAAAAAGCTGTTATCCAGTGGAGCATTAAAGGTGCGGCAAATATGGATATTTTATTTGTTAATGATTTCGGCCTTCCATTTTTTAGTGGATTCGCTTTTTTCTTTGTATTAATGGCTGCTATTATATTTTTTGGACTACAATTAGCAGAAAAAAGAGACTGGAACTTTTTAAAACTAGGTATATGGAGCTTTTCATTTATGCTTCTTGGTTATTCTACTTACTTCACTACAATGGTAAGAAGTAACGCTGATCCAAGTGTAGATATGTTTAATGTAGACAACCCCGTTAGTTTGGTAGGATATGTTAGCAGAGAACAGTATGGAGACTGGCCGATTTTATTTGGACAAGATTTTACCGCCCAAATTCAGGAAGGAAAAACTACAGAAACCTATATTAAATCAAATGGCAAGTACGAAAAAAACGGAAAGAAAGTAGAATACGTTTATGCTGAATCAGACAAACATTTCTTTCCAAGAATGTGGGATCAAAGTAACGATCAAGGGCATGCAGATTATTATGCAAGCTGGGCTGGCATAGGGAAAGACGGCGAAGGCAAATGGGAAAGAGCGCCAACTATGGCTGAAAATATTGGATTCTTTTTCGACTATCAAATCAACTGGATGTACTGGCGTTATTTCATGTGGAATTTTGCTGGAAAACAGAATGACATTCAAGGTACAAACATGAGCAACCCAAGAGATGGCAATTGGGCAACAGGAATCAGTTTCTATGACAACATTCGTCTTGGCAATCAAGACTTACTACCTGATAGTGTTAAACGCAACAAAGCCAATAACAAATTATACATGCTTCCTTTTATACTTGGTATACTGGGCTTAATGTATCAATTCAAAAAAGACAAGAATGATACTTTAATTACCGGACTGCTTTTCTTCTTTACTGGATTCGCCATTTGCCTGTATCTTAATCAAGCAGGTAACCAACCCCGTGAGCGTGACTATGCTTATGTAGGATCATTCTATGCTTTTGCCATTTGGATTGGATTAGGAGTTCTCTATATCAAAGAGCTGATTTTTACCTTTCTGAAAAACCAGCTACAGTCTGGAATAATAGCTGGAGCTGTTTGTTTACTCGCCGTTCCGATGTTAATGGCTAGCCAAGAATGGGATGACCATGACAGAAGCCAAAAAACATTAGCAAGGGACTTAGCAAAAAATTATCTGGAAAGTTGTGCACCAAATGCTATTGTAATTTCTTTTGGAGACAACGACACCTACCCTTTATGGTATGCGCAGGAAGTTGAAGGCATCAGGAAAGACATCAGGGTAATCAATAGTAGTTTATTGGGTACAGATTGGTACATCAATGAATTGAGGTATAAAGTAAACGAAAGTGCCCCTATCGATCCAATCTGGTCTGCTTCGCAAATAGAAGGATCTTCAAGAGATGTGCTCAGATATGATCCAAATGTTCCTGGAGTTGATCCTAACCAATTCATGGATCTATACAGCATGATGAAAGACTATGGAGGATCAGACGATCCTGCGAAAGGAGCCGTTGTAAATGAAGGCGATATCATGAATATTTTTCCTACTCAAAATGTATCTATCGCTGTTGATGCTGCATTTGTAAGAAGTAACGGAACTGTAAATGCAAATGATAATATTGTACCTGAGCTCAGATTTAAAATAGACAAAAACTATTTGTATAAAAATGATGCCGCCATTCTAAATATTATTGCTGCAAACAAATGGAAAAGACCTATTTACTTCACTTCTCCTTATGGAGAATTAGGTTTTGAAAAATACCTCAGACAAGATGGAATGACTTATCGTTTAGTCCCGATTGAAAATGGCGGTGTTAATCAAGATTGGGTGATGGATAAGATGATGAACAAATACGCTTTCGGCAATGCACAAACGAAAGGTGTTTATTATGATGAGGAAAATCGTCGTCACTTAAATAGCATCAGATTAGCCTATGCTCAGGCAGCAGGTGCTCTTGCAGACGCAGGTAGAAAAGAAGATGCAAAGAAGTTGTTGAACAAATGCGATAAAATGATGGATCAGGATAACTTTCCATACGAAATGGCAGGTCGATACCAGCAACATAACCAGATATCCATGCAAATGCTCTATGCTGCCTATAAAGCTGGCGCTACTGAATTAGCCAGCAAAATAAGCAAGAAGCTTCATAAGGATATGGAACAGCAAAACGCCTATTACCTTTCATTACCAGATTCGAAAAAAGAAGCCATGTCTTCCGAAGAAGATAGAAATTCGAATCTTTTGAGGAGTTTGGTTGGAATGGAACAACAGTTTAATACTCCAGAAACAAAGGTAGTTGCCCCTGAAGCCGTTGAAAACAAAACAACAACGGATACAGCTAAGCCATAACTAAAATTAAACTTATAGAAATAGTGTCCCATGAAAAAAGCATGGGACATTTTTTTATTCTGTACAGAACATTAATAGCATTGAATTGTTATCTAAATTGTGTTAGTTTAAATTAATCATAACAGCTTTTCATAAATGCACAGTTTTCATTTCTCCAAATTCAATATTAATCAAAATCAAAAAAGCAGTTTTGATCAACTATTTGAATTATTTACACAAGTACTTACCTACACCAGTGGAGACTTTAGCGAATCTATTCAATGGCTAAATGAATTGGATAAGGAGTACAAACTAACTAATAATGATTATGGCATTGGCGATTTTATTGAAGATTTAAAATCAAAGGGCTATATAAATGAGAACAAACAAAATGGGGAAATAAAAATCACCCCGAAAACAGAACAAAGTATTCGCCAAAAAAGTCTGGAAGAAATTTTCGGCAAACTAAAAAAATCAAAAAAAGGCAATCATCAAACTTTCAAATCAGGAATAGGGGACGAAATCAATCCTGAATCAAGGCCCTTCCAATTTGGAGATACCATGGAACAAATAGATTTCACTTCTTCTATTCGAAATGCACAAATCAATCATGGCATTGATAGCTTTTCTATGGATGAAGGCGATTTGGAAATCAGAGATACCGATTTCAAGGCGCAAACTTCTACCGTTTTGATGATTGATATTTCACACTCCATGATTTTGTATGGCGAAGACAGAATTACGCCAGCAAAAAAAGTAGCTATGGCTTTGAGTGAATTAATTAAGACAAAATACCCAAAAGACACATTGGATCTTCTTGTTTTTGGCAATGACGCCTGGACTATTGAAATCAAAGATCTACCCTATTTACAAGTTGGTCCGTATCACACCAACACCGTTGCCGGAATTGAATTAGCCATGGAATTGTTGAGAAAAAGAAAAAATCCCAACAAACAAATTTTTATGATCACAGATGGGAAACCAACTTGTTTAAAAGAAGGGAAAAATTATTATAAAAATAGTTTTGGTATTGACAGGAAAATATTAAGCCGATGTTTAAATCTTGCATCACAATGCAAAAAAAACAAAATCCCCATTACCACTTTCATGATTGCAAGCGACCCCTATTTGCAAAAGTTTGTACAGGAATTTACAGAAACAAATAACGGGAAAGCCTTTTTTGCTTCCTTAGATAATTTGGGTGCTTTCATTTTTAAAGACTTTGAGAGCGGGAGGAGCAAAACTGTTTTTTAGATCGGCGATAAAAAATTTCAAAAGCAAAAAACACGGAACTTATAAACAATAAAAAACAGTAATGAACAATATAAAAACATTAGGCGACTTAAAGAAAAGCGGTTGGATATCGAAATCAATAAAAGATGAGATACGAGAAAACCTTATTAAGAAAATACAAGCAAAAGAGAACCCTTTCCCTGGTATATTAGGCTATGAAGACACGGTAATTCCTGATACAGAGCGGGCATTATTAAGCAGGCATAATATTCTTTTCCTTGGATTACGAGGTCAGGCGAAAACACGTATGGCAAGACAAATGATTGACTTGCTCGATGAGTACATTCCCTTTGTAACAGGCAGTGAAATCAATGACGACCCCTTACATCCCATTTCAAGATATGCGATTGATTTAATTGAAGAAAATGGCGACAAGACACCTATTGAATGGCTGCATAAATCTCAACGTTATGGCGAAAAATTAG
>CALQJH020000129.1 GCA_943330835.2 Candidatus Kuenenia stuttgartensis | reverse complement strand
AAGGATAATTAATAAAGTTGCCATGAACCAAGCTATTATTTTCACATAAGATTTGATGGCAAATTCCTTCATTTTTTTCTTTTCACTTACAAAATGTATTAAAGGGATTACCGCAAATCCTAATTGGATACTCAATATTACCTGACTAAATATTAACAGACTATCAATCTTATCTTCTCCTGTTGATAATATAAAAATTATCGCAGGGATAATTGCAATCAATCTTGTGATAAGTCTGCGCATTAATGGATTGATTCTGATACGCAGATAACCTTCCATTACAATTTGTCCTGATAATGTCCCTGTAATGGTAGAGCTTTGACCTGATGCTATTAATGCAATCGCAAATAAAGTAGACGCAATGCTTTTTCCTAATACAGGAGAAAGTAGTGTATGAGCTTGTTTGATTTCACCAACATCTGTTCTGCCTGTATTGAAAAAAACAGTTGCTGCAAGAATTAAAATCGCTGCGTTGATGAGGAATGCAATGTTTAAGGCAATGGTACTGTCAATCAAACTCCATTTTAATGCTTCTCTAATACCTTTACTTGTTCGGTTTATTTTTCTTGTCTGTATAAGTGCTGAATGTAAATACAAGTTGTGTGGCATCACCGTTGCCCCAATCATGCCAATAGCCAGATAAAGGGCTGTTTCTTTTGGCAGTGTACTTAATAATCCTTTTTGTTGGTACAGCATCTTTGCATCTGGCAGAGAAGGAATAAATCCTTTTATTATTTCATTAATGGAGGGTTGTGCAATTATAATATTAATAAGGAAACACACGCCAATAATTCCAATCAATCCGATAATAAAAGCTTCTATTTTTCTAATGCCTAATTTTTGTAAGTAAAGTAGTAGAAAGGTATCTAACACTGTAATGCTTACACCGAATATTAAGGGTAATCCAAAAAGTAATTGTATGCCGATTGCCATGCCTAATACTTCCGCAAGGTCTGTAGCTGCAATGGCTATTTCTGCTAATACCCAGAGTATGAAATTTATTTTCTTAGGGTAAGCTTCTCTGTTAGCCTGTGCTAAATCTCTTCTTCTTACAATACCTAGCCTTGCACTGAAACTCTGTAATAGTAAAGCCATCATGTTGCTAGCTAATAAAACCCAAATGAGTGTATAGCCATATTTACTCCCGCCTGCGATGTCAGTTGCCCAATTTCCCGGATCCATATAGCCAACACTTACCAAATAAGCAGGACCAATGAAAGAAAATATTTTTCTCCATCCTTTAGCCTTGGAAGTGGTGTCTACACTTTCATGAGCATCGCCTAGTGATTGGTTGTATTTGTATTCTGGTGAATCCAATTTGTATTTTCAACAAAAATATACTTAAAATCTATCCACTATTCAATTTGTTTTGTCTAAATAACCAAATTGAAATAATTACAACTATTATTCATGGTGTATCTATAGATTTATTTAAAATCAGTTTTTAAAATCTGATTTCTATATATATTGTAACAAATTTGGTTTAATGAACTACAGACAATTTAAAATTCCGTACCCCATTGATTCGCTTTATAGCAAGAAAGTTGCCTATTTTTCAATGGAATTTGCTATTCATCAACCTTTGAAAATCTATAGTGGCGGATTAGGTTATTTAAGTGGATCTCATCTTAGAAGTGCGTATGAATTACGTCAGAACCTTGTAGGGATAGGGATATTGTGGAAATATGGGTATTATGATCAGGCTCGAAATCAAGATCAAACTTTACAAATACAGTGGAATGAGAAAATTTATAATTTCCTGGAGGATACCGGGATTAAATTTCAAATTGAAATTCATGGTCATCCAGTTTGGGTAAAAGTATTTTATTTAAATCCTGAGACGTTCAAATCAGCGCCATTGTTTTTATTGTCTACAGATATTCCTGAGAATGATTATGTATCTCAAACAATCTCGCATCGCTTGTATGATGCAAACGTAGCAACGAAAGTGGCTCAATTCATTTTGTTAGGAGTAGGCGGTGCTAAATTGATTGACGAATTGAATTTTAATCCTGATTTATATCATCTTAATGAAGCCCATGCGATTAGCTCAGCTTTTTATTTGATGAATAAATTTAAAAGTAGGGAAGAAGTAAAGAAGAGATTAGTATTTACCACTCATACTCCTGAAGAGGCAGGGAATGAAAAACATGATTTGTATTTATGTGAAAAAATGGGCTATTTCTGTGGCATGCCTTTGGATGAAGTTAGAAAATTAAGTAATTCCTCCGATGAAATGTTTAACCATTCTTTAGTGGCATTCCGCTTTGCAAAATTATCAAATGCAGTTAGTGTATTGCATGGTGAAGTGAGTCGGGGGATGTGGAATAAATACGATGACATCTGCGGAATCAAAACCATTACTAATGCGCAAAATTGGCAATATTGGGCTGATAAGCAGTTGTATGAATTTATGGATGATAAACGCGATGATAAATTTACAGACAGAAAAAGATTTTTAAAAAAACGGGCGATGGATATTATCGCAGACCAAACTGGCAAACTCTTGAGCCCTGATGTTTTTACTATTGTATGGGCACGAAGATTTGCTGGTTATAAAAGAGCAGATTTGCTGACAAGAGACAGAGATAGATTTTCTGCATTGTTGAATAATAAAAAACATCCGGTACAGATGGTATGGGCAGGAAAACCATATCCTTTGGATTATCCTGCAATTAGTGATTTTAACTATTTGGTTAATTTGAGTAAAGAGTATAAAAATGTAGCAGTTTGCGTGGGATATGAGTTGACGTTAAGTAAGCGTTTAAAACAAGCATCAGATGCCTGGCTTAATAATCCAAGGGTTCCAAGAGAGGCAAGTGGAACCAGTGGCATGACGGCTTCTATGAATGGCGCAGTAAATCTAAGTACTAATGATGGCTGGATAAGGGAGTTTATTAATCATGGGAATAATGGGTTTGTTGTTCCTCTTGTTAATTATGAAGAAATGAGTGACTACGAACAAGACGAGTACGATATGAATCAATTGTTTGAAATTCTTGAGAAAGAAATTTTGCCCATGTATTATGATAATCCTGATAATTGGCATCAAATTATCAAGAATGGTATGCGTGATGTTCGTTGGCAATTTGATAGCAACAGAATGGCCAAAGAATACTATGAAATTCTATATAAATAATTACAAATCGAAATTACTGCTATTGATTGAAAAGGGTAGTAGTGGTTGATTTTGATGTGATTGGCATTTGTTGATCCATTGCATTTACGTTACCAGTCATGTCTGCATTAATCATTGACATGTATACCAATCCTGTTTTTATATTTGTGGTGATATTACCTTCGATTTTAGACTCAGTATTCATAATTATTGTTGATCCTTGCATTTCTTGTTCTGTTTCTCCTTCAATAGATCCTTTAACTTCAATAACTGCAATGTCTTTATCAATTGATTTGATGGTGTATGTCTTTTTGCTTGTAACTTTTTTATTTGTTGATGATTCCATCCATGTGTCACCAACTTTTTTGTCTGTATTAATGATGAAAAAAGCATCTTCAATACCATCTTTACCCTCGTTATTTCCCATAGCAATACCACTAATGGCCGCTGGGTTATCATTATAATCAATATCTTTTTTTGTCGAGGTTGCTTTCCCCGTTTTTTTATTTATCAAAAAAGTGTCAGGATTATTTATTTTAGCACTTATCTTTTTGCCTATTTCTGATTCTTTGTCTTCTTGATTATCAGAGTTGAATTCCATGTTTTGTCCTAAGCCTTCCATTGACATTTTTAGATTGGTGAGGGACTTCGTAATGGAATAGTTATTTTCGTCTTCACCAATTACAATCATCTGGCTTGTAATATTTGAAGTGTTTGTTAATGTCATACCCATTCCCATGTCTGCATCTCCTGAAGCATTAGTAATTATGGTTATTTCTTGTCCCTTTGTAAGAACAATATGTTTAGTGGATTGTGCATATGATCCAATTGATAATAATAGGGAAATGCTTAAAATAAGTTTCATAATAGTTGATTAATTGTCTTGATTTGGAAAATATGGATCAAATATAAAAAAATGTAAGAAAGAAATAATGGTTTCATTTAATTTTTTGACAAAAAAAAGGCCACCTTATGGTAGCCTTTTTGTAAATGACTTTAATTTATCCGATAACTGTTACGTTAACAGCATTCATTCCTTTTTT
>CALQJH020000128.1 GCA_943330835.2 Candidatus Kuenenia stuttgartensis | reverse complement strand
TTTTGATAACCGTATTTAAATTATCATCGGTGATACAAACAGCCCCTTTATTGATGGTTTCCTGCAATAATTCACTGATTCTATTTTCAATATCATTGATAATTTCATCCTTACCTTCCTCATCTGTAAAATGTTTTTGCAAACTTTCGGTATATCGTTTAAGCAATTCAAAGGCCGTCACTTCGATCGGAATAATTCTCCCGTGATAATTTATATTAATTACTTGTTTCATTTTTTTTAGTTTTAATGTAGTTTGTTTTTGTGTATTTTTACTGTTGTTTAATGACCATCTTAACTGCGTCATTGAGTTCATTCCAGGTTGATTCCAATTCTTTATAAAACCCAGCCCCTTTTTCTGTAAGACTAAAGTATTTTCTTGGAGGACCGCTATTACTTTCCACCCATCTGTAAGTGAGCATTTCGGCATTTTTAAGTCGGGTTAATAAAGGATACAAGGTCCCCTCAAAAATATGGAGGTTCGCGGTTTTCATCTTTTCAATAATATCTGAAGGATACGCTTCTCCTTGTTTAATAATAGATAAGATGCAAAACTCTAAAATGCCCTTTCTCATTTGGCTGGATGTATTTTCTATATTCATTTCTTCGAATTGATAGTTTATTAAAACACAAAGATACGGATAAATATAGTACTATGCAATACATAATACTATATTTTTCGAAAAATGATATAAATCATTGGTGATTTATTGCCTTAATAAAGCATGTGTTCTTTGGAATGTTGTAAAAATAGTTGGATTAAACTTTAAAACTATTGCTGATTAGGCAGCAGGAAATCTAATAAAAGGTTGTTCTTCCTGCTTATGCTAAAGTTTCTTTTTTCCCCTTTAAAATTTTAACCAACTGGATAATTGCAGTTACTAAAAAAATACAACCGATAATCCAGTTGATGTAATGTTCGCCATTGGCTATTTTTCCAATCAGCCATTTGCCCCCAAAAATAAAAACCGCATTACCCATCAATGTTCCAATTCCAATACCGAAGATGTAAATATTATAATGACTATTCAGCGGTTGCAATATTTTTTTAGTAAATAAAACTGTACTCCATCCAAACCAAAAAGGTATTTGAACAGGATTAATGGCGCACATCATCATGCCCAATAAAAAGCGATGCATTTGATTATTCAGCAGTATATTTTTTGAATTCCCATCATCATTCAAAGCAGCAATAAAACTCCCCACCGCAAGTGCAAGAATAATTATAAAAGTAACCCATTCCATAGCTTTCATCAAACGGGCCTGCCTCGTTACCCAATCTATTCCTAAGAGAGAAATACGGACATAAATCATTTCGACCAATAAGCAACCCAATGCAAAATATACTGCGTTGGTTATACTTTCCTGTATACCAATTTGCATGGCAGCAACATTTAATGTTCCCAAAGGAAGCGAGCCTAAAAAACTAATGAGCATTCCCCAGAAAAAAACTTTGGTAAGATTATACATGGTTTAAAGTTACATTCAAAATGAAAGGTAGAAATTGACTGATTAAAAATACCATACAAAAAAGATTAACCAATTGTAGCATCAACCTCACGCATCTTTTCAAAATGAGCTTTGGTTTTATTTAAAAATTTATACCCCTTTAAAAAAGGCCATGGCTTTATGCCTTGCTTTGAATTATACTTACTGATTTGATATAAATCTTTCCAATGATTAAGGATTTCACGATAAGCACCCATCAAGGTATAGCCAGTATCGTAGAAATGATTGGGCTCTGCCCCACAACCATTATATTCCAGTATGGTAAAGTTTTTCCCTTGTTTTAAATCTTCAATACTCTCACACATGATATCATATCTTCCGTAAAAAAAATCGTTGATCCTCAAACTTACTTCATCAAAAATGTTCACAAGTGAATCATCTATATGATTTTTTAAATCTACAAACTGTGCGCCTCTATTATGATTGGCCGCATAATTCAAAACATATTTTTCACTTTCCGAAAGAACCCTGTTTAAATAATCTTTGTGCTTTAGTAACATTGCTTGCTTATGTTTACTTGCTTTGGGATGTGAATGGATTAATTCCTCCAGTCGCTTAACACCATCTCCTACAACATGCAAAGAAATCTTATGCAAAAATCCTGTAACCTTACCCGTTAGTTGCTCTGGATGACGAATATAAAACACGCTGACTTCCATTGGGTAGTTTACCATTTCCTGTATAACATATTCTACGGGAATTTGTGTATGGTAATTTTTAAGCTCCTCCGCTGCATCAATTTTCCTAAATAATATACCCTGACAACCAAGATCTGGTTTAACGATTAAGGGAAATTGAAGTCCTGCCATTTTTATTTTAGTGATCACCTCATTAAAATCTTCATCTGGTAAGATGTTTATTGTATTAGGATATAATGATGGGGGCAGCAAATCATACATTTCTCTTTTAGGCTCACCATCCATTCCTCCGAATGTAATTTTAGGATTACTTGAAGTAAAAAACCAAACAGCACGTGAGCGCAACATGTAGTAAACCCACATGGGTGCTAATGGGGCATAAATTAATTTAAACGGCCAAGCTTCCCAATTCGTCAATTTATGTATGATTTTTTTCAAGTCTTTGTTTATTTTTCAAAATTAATGGCAATAGTGCAAACATCAATGATAAAAACTTGTTTACTTTGTTGAAATAAAAATCAACTTATGCATGTACCTACAATGGCGGAATTTTTAGCTAAGGGCGAAAAGCCGGAAGTTTTATTTTGGGTAGGCTGTGCAGGCAGCTTTGACCAACGTGCTCAAAAAATCACAAAAGCTTTCGTCAGCATTTTAGAAAAAGTAGGCATCAAATATGCAATTCTGGGTAAAGAAGAATTGTGCACAGGAGATCCTGCAAGAAGAGCCGGCAATGAATTTATGTTTCAAATGATGGCGTATCAGAACATTCAGCTATTAAATGGCTATGAAATAAAAAAAATTGTAACTGCTTGTCCGCATTGTTTCAATACCATTAAAAATGAATACCCTGCGCTCGGAGGAAATTACGAAGTAATTCACCATGCCACTTTCTTACAGCAACTCATAGACGAAGGCAAAATAAATATGAAGGGAGGCGGTGAATTCAAAGGAAAAAAAATAACCTATCATGACAGTTGCTATTTGGGCAGATCCAACAATATTTATGAAGCACCAAGAAAAGTATTAGAAGCCATGGATGTGGCCCTAGTAGAAATGAAAAGATGTCGAAGCAATGGATTATGTTGCGGTGCAGGTGGCGCACAAATGTTTAAAGAAGAAGAAAAAGGTGAAACAAGAATAAATATCGAAAGAAGCAATGAAGCACTCGAAACCGGAGCGACTATCATTGCTGCAGCTTGTCCATTTTGTAATACCATGCTTTCCGATGGTGTCAAAAACCAAGAAAAAGAAGAGGAAGTTGCCGTAATGGATATTGCAGAATTGGTGGCGATGAGTATGGAAGAGAAAGTTTAAGTCGCTTCGCTTGTTCAACATGTTTCAAATGTTACATAGGGTTCAGACGTTAACTCAAAAACTATCTAAACGGATTGAACCTTTTAAACAAATCAACTAACCCAAATGGATTTCAACATATCAGAACATATACCCGCTAATTTTCATCCTGAATCCAAAGTTTGGATTTATCAATGTAATAGAGATTTCACTAAAATGGAGGCAGAGGAAATAAAATCTGTATTGAATAATTTTGCTTCAAGTTGGACTTCTCATGGGGCAAAAGTTAAGGGATTTGCCACGCTATTATTGGAAACTTTTATTATGTTTATGGCCGATGAATCTGCAACAGGAGTAAGCGGATGTAGTACAGATTCTTCCGTTCGAGTAGTAAAAGAAATTGAAAATAATTATAATGTGGAATTATTCAATCGACAGCTATTGGCTTTTTGGGTTGATAACAAAATAGTTCAAATTCCATTAAATGAACTCCATACAGCTCTTTCAAACCAGTTCATTTCTCCTGAAACCTTGTATTTTAATAACACTATTTTATCTAAAAAAGAAATAGAAGAAAAATGGCTTACCAAATTGAAATACAGCTGGTTATCAAATAAATTAGCTTTGTAGTTCTATAAGAAATCCCGTAGAATAATTTCACCCCTAACGGGGTTTTGGTTTTTTGTTGCTTTTGTCTTTGGAATAATTTCACCCCTAACGGGGTT
>CALQJH020000127.1 GCA_943330835.2 Candidatus Kuenenia stuttgartensis | reverse complement strand
GGAACTGAAGAAGCACCGGGGTTACTGATTCAAAAAAATAACGGCTTATACAAAAAATACAGCGGCGCGGCTTCTTTTGATACGAAAGTTACTTATGGTCAGGAAATCAGAAATATCGAAGGGGAAAGTACAATCATATCTTATAAAGGTAAACTAGATATGGTAATCTCTTCTTTGTTGGATGGCGTAAAATCAGCTCTCTCCTATGCTGGTGCCAATAATCTTAAAGAGTTCAGGCCTGAGTATATTCAAATTACCAATTCTGGAATCAATGAAGCAAAACCACATTTGATCTAATTTTTTTTATTTTTAAACAGCATCATCAATATTTATTCATAATTGCAGATGCCAATCGTATATTACCAACTAAATGCTTTTTCTTCAAAAAATAATTATCACCCATTTCAAAAATTACGAGATCAGCTCTTTTGATTTTTCTTCCAGAGTTGTTGGAATATGTGGAAGAAATGGGATTGGCAAAACTAATCTTCTTGATGCCATACATTATTGTTCCTTTACAAAAAGTTATTTTTCTGGAACTGATTTAATTAATACCGGAACAAATAAAGAAGGGTTTCGTTTGCAAGCGGAATTCAAACAAAATGACTTCACTCAACAAGTCGTTTGTGTATATAAAATTAATGGAAAGAAAGATTTTTTTTTGAATGAAGTGCCTTATGAAAAATTATCTCATCATATCGGACTCCTTCCCTGTGTGATGATTGCACCTGATGATATAGATATTATTAATGGAGGAAGTGAATTGAGAAGAAAGTTTTTAGATACTTTGCTGAGCCAGCTGGATAAGGAATATCTACAGCACCTGATTGTTTACAATAAAGTTTTACTGCAACGAAATAGCTTTTTAAAACAAGCTGCTGATAAAGGAAATTTAGATAAGGCTTTGCTTGAAATATTTGATGAGCAACTTTCGAAACCTGCGGCATTCATTTATAAAAAACGTATCGAATATACGACACAGTTATTGGAATTGGTTGATCGGTTTTACAAACAGATTTCACAAAATGAGGAGCAATTGAACATAAAATATGTGAGTCAATTACATGAAGATAAAATGGAGTCATTGTTGTTGAAAAGCAGAGAAAAAGATTGTATTCTAAATCGAACTAATGTGGGCATTCATAAGGATGATGTAGTGATTGAATTTGAGGAACATCTTTTTAAAAATATTGCATCCCAGGGGCAGAAAAAAAGTTTATTGTTTGCACTTAAACTTGCAGAATATGAAATCATTAAATCATCAAAAGGGTTTTATCCTATTTTAATGCTGGATGATGTTTTTGAAAAACTGGATCGCAATCGAATGGACAATTTATTAGATTGGGTTTGTGTGAAAAATAATGGACAGGTTTTTATTACAGATACGCATAAAGAAAGAATTGAAGAGGCTTTTAGCCGATTAGGGATTGAAGGGCAGGTTGTTGAGATGGAGGGTTGAATAGATAATCAGTTGAATGGTTGATTAGTTGATTTGGCAATTCGTATTTTTTTTGATCCTTTGTGACTACTTCGTGACTTTGCGCTTGTGGCATATATTATTTTACCGCTGAGAAATAAGAACGCAGAGATTCGCATAGTTCTTGATTTGGAAACTTTCTTTGTCCAAAATCCATTAAAATTTTTAAACTATCTTTATACTCCATGGCAGAATTATCGATACAAGAAGCAATGCAGCAATTTTTGAAACACAGCCGATTAAAATATGGCATTCAAGCTGTTCAAATTGAAGAAGTGTGGGCTGAATTAATGGGTGCAACTATCGCAAAATATACTGATACTATTAAAATTACCGGCTCTACCCTTTTTATATCTTCAACAGTTGCCCCTTTGAAAAACGAATTGTTGTATCAAAAGGAAACTATCATTCAAAGAGTGAATGAGGCACTTGGAGAGAAAGTTATTAAAGAGGTTGTGATTTTATAACAACTATTTTAATTTCCCATAAAGACTCCCACCCTTATTGAAATGTTTCTCAATATTTTTTTCAACTGTCGCATCCTTTTCTACAACAGGTGCATGATGAGGCTTTATTCTGGCATCAATAACAAGCGGCCCATTGCAACCCCAATGTTTGTTTTTGATAAAAGAGCTTATTCCATGAATATCATGAGAAGGATTACATCGTGTAAAAGTAGCCCACAAGAAATTATTGAAATCTGCCGCAATAAAAGCTGCATCATCACAAATAATAATCAGCAGCATTTCTTCAGGAAGATAGTCATTTGAATGCCATTCATTTTCAATGCCTTTTAATTGTTCATTTAATACAGCCATTTCTTTTTGTGCATTTTCATAATTAGTAAATGCATTTGTTTGAATGGCTACTATTCCTGGCATAACTATTTTACAGGAGTCAAATCCTGAAACTGATTTTAATCTTTCATGCGGTTCTTTAGAAAGCGTTCTTATAGGTTGGCCATATGCCGCTAAAACGACTTTACTTCCTGTATTTAAACCTTCTCCGGAATAGTCTAATGTGTCAATAGTGGTATTGGTATAAAAATGAACGTCTCTATTTAAATGGATTCTTTCTAAAATAAATTGAAAGTATGCAGGGATATTTTTGGTATTCAGCTTATTACTGTCGTCTGAAGTAATGAATAAAAATTTAGCTAAACTTAATTGTCCTGTTCCTAGCATATGATTCGCAATGGTAAGTATTTCTGCAGGTTGTTTTGTAATGGCATAAGGAGTATAACGCTCACTTCCAATTGCTAACAATAAGGGATGTACGCCAGCTGCATCAACGGCATGTAATTCTTTTAATCCTGGGATTTCCTGCTGAATGGCAGATCCTGTCATAGCGTGAATTAATTGTCCGAAGCTGGTATCTTCCTGTGGTGGTCTTCCCACAACTGTGAATGGCCAGATTGCATTTTTTTTTGCAAATACTTTATGCACTTTCATTAAAGGGAAATCGTGTTGCAAACTATAATAGCCCAGATGATCACCGAACGGCCCTTCTGGTTTATTTTCTTCCGGCATGACTTCTCCTGTGATGATGAAGTCCGCATCAGTACTGATACAATATCCATCGATATATTGATACCGAAATCTTCTTCCTCCCAAAACGCCGGCAAAAGTCATTTCGCTCATGCCTTCCGGAAGTGGCATTACTGCAGCAACGGAATGCGCTGGCGGACCTCCAACAAATATGCTCACTTTTAGAGGTACTCCTTTTTTGTTGGCTTTCGTTTGGTGCACGCCTATTCCTCTATGCAATTGATAATGCAATCCAATTTCTTCATTCAATATATAATCATTGCCATTGAGTTGAATTCTGTACATACCCAAATTCGCGTGCATGATACCGGGTTGGTCTATATCTTCTGTATATACCTGAGGAAGTGTTACAAAGGCACCACCATCCATTGGCCAATGCTGAATCAATGGTAAATCGCTAATCTTAATTTCATCGAAAAAAGAATTGGTTTGGCTGCTGTTTTTTTTAGGCAATGCTTTTAATGCTGCAAGTCCTAAAGAAAAATTGGTAAGCGGATGTTTAAGGGCTTTGATGGGATCCTTCTTTAAGTCGATGAGCTGTTCAACTTTTTGTATGGTGTCTCTGAAAATAAATCTGCTTCTGTCTAATGTGCCAAAAATATTTGATATAGCCCTGTAATTGGAACCTTTCACTTTTTCAAAAAGTATCGCTGGTCCTTGTGCTTCATGTACGCGTAAATGTATGGCCGCCATTTCAAGATAAGGGTCAACTTCTTCTTTGATTCTTATTAATTGGTCGTTTTTTTCCAGATCGAGTAAAAAAGCTTCAAGTGAAATATAAGCCATTGCTTTTTTTGCAGTAAAATTAGGATAAAATAGGGTTAGAATTAATGGAGAGGTATTAATGTGTTCATTATTGTATTTTTTATTATTTGAGATAAAACGGGTTGAGTCGCTACGCTGGTATAAAAGTTTTGGGTTAATGCAGTAAAACATCAAATCAAACAATGGGTTTCAAGCTAAGCTCGCAAGGGAGCAAAGGTGAAATTCAAAAGGTTATCTCTAATTTTAAAATCACCAAATTCATCAATTCATTTGACTGAATGTTTAAAACTTCTCCCCCTTCAACACCTTTCTGTTTTGTCCTTGAATAAATTCAAAAAAGTAAACCCCACGTGCCAATTGGCCGCCTCTGTTTG
>CALQJH020000126.1 GCA_943330835.2 Candidatus Kuenenia stuttgartensis | reverse complement strand
TTTAAAGTGAAATATCATATAGCAGTTAAGTCTTGATGATTTGCATAAAAAGAATGCTTTTACAACCCGATTTCTTGTCTCACGTACATTTTTTTTGAAATATTCTGTTATCTTCGCACGCATCTCTTCTTTTACCCTAAAGAATCCTACAAATCTAATAGTAATACATTATCCTTCTCATTGATGAACTTTATTTTAAAGTTTAGGAATTAATAATATATGAATTTTATGAAGCAGGCTAATGTTGAAATTTTTCCATACACTAAAATGTATACTTTTATCGATTTATCCTCAAATAAAGAATTCTCCAAATTTTTATTTTCAATAGTTTTTGTACTCTCTTCATTTCTTTCAAATGGTCAAATCTCTTACATCAATCAGGCTGGTGCAGGAGTTTTGTCAGGAACAAATATTACAGTAAATAAGCCATTAAATACACTACAGGGGAATTTAATGATCGCCAACATTTCTACCAATGGCAATATCATAAATGCATCCGGAACAGGATGGATTACACTTAAGAGTGCAAGCACAGGTACAGGTACTACTTCATCCAGATCAACAATACTCTATAAGATTGCAGGAGTTGCAGATGCGACAGTTACAAGCTATACTTTTTCACTTGGCACAGGTGCAACAGGTGCTGCTGCTGCTATTGTAACTTTTGGAGGGGTTGATACCATTAAACCTATAGATACAACTGCCTCGACTATCAGTACAGGGAATTCTAGATTTCCTATTGCCTCAGGAATTACTACTTCAACACCCAATACAGCTATAGTTATGTTTGGACAAGTGGCAGGTATTACAACTAATGCTACATTCTGGAACAATTCTTTATGGAAATCCACAAACCCATCATCCCTTACTGAACTATATGATCAAAATGGGACCAATACTTCAGTAGCAGCTGCATGGGGATCTAAATTAAATGTGGGCGCAACTGGCAATGGCACAGATTCAATTGCTACCTCTTGTCGTTGGGGCGCGATCTTAGTTGCAATTCGCTCTTGTACTCCTAAAATTACAACACATCCATCAGCAACATTATTACTTTGTCAAGGTGGGACGCTTTCTATGTCAGTAACATCTTCTGGTACAAACACATATCAATGGAAGAAAAATGGCGTAAACATTTCTGCAGCAACAAGTAGAATTTACACAAAAGCTAATGTTATTTTAGCCGATTCGGGCTCCTACGCTGTATCGATAACAAATGGTTGCGGAACAACTACTTCACAAAATTGCGATGTTAAAATTGCTGCTGGAATTTCAGTCACAATAGTTGCTGATTATTGTGCAACATCCGGTAAAATCAAACTTTCTGCAATCGTTGCACCTAATACAGGGTCAACTTCTGCCTATACTTATAATTGGTCTAACGGTGGCACAAAGGATACAACATATGTATTAACTGCAGGCACCTACTCAGTAACGGTATCACCAACATCCTCAACCTCTAGCACTACAGGCTGTTTAGGAACAGTAACTACAAGCTTAAATGTTTCACAAGAATTAACTAGAAATGGAAATTTTAATCTTGGCAATTTTGGATTTACCTGCCCCCCAATATTCGGAGCAAGGTATCAATATTTTGTAGATTCTCCGAATTACCAAAGGGAGTTAACTATACCAGGCAGGTACGGCATTGGCTCAAATGCTAATAATTATAACACTGCATTTCGTGGCAAAGACCACACAACAGGCAATGGAAATTTCATGATTGTTCGTGGCTATAGTTTTATTAAGCCAATAGTATGGCAGGATACTGTAACTGTCACACCAAATACCACCTATTATTTTTCAGGATGGGCAATGGGAATTGATAGCTCCGCAATAACTAACACTCCAATTCTAAGGTTTACTGTAAATGGAAATATTCTAGGTAATCCGCTGACTTTACCTTCGCATGGATTATCGCCAACTTCTCCTGACCGATGGCTAAATTTTTACAACACTTGGAATTCGGGCAATGCAACCAGTGCAATATTTTCTATTTATGATTCAACTGCAACATTTCGAGGAAATGCTTTTGGATTAGACGATATATCTATTGGTCCATTATCTCCCTTCATTTCATTAACTTCTAGTCCAGTTACCGATACTCAAACAGTTTGCATAAATACCCAAATTCAACAAGTCACATTTTTGATTGGTTCGGGAACTGCGCCTGTGGTGACAGGCCTACCACCTGGAGTTAATTATTCTTTCGATGGATCTACCTTAATAATTTCAGGAAGCCCCACCACTCAAGGCATATTTAATTACACTGTTGCTACGAGTGGGTGTTCAATTAAAAAATTCTATGGACAAATTAAATCTCAACCTCAGAATATAACCCTTACTTCTGCTACTGGTTCTGATAATCAATCTTTCTGTATAGGAAATTCACTTGCAACAATTACTTATTCAACAATTGGGAATGCTTTACCATCAATTACTGGTTTGCCAGCTGGTGTAGTTTATGTATACAACTCAGGCATTCTTAACATTAGCGGTACCCCAACTCAAGCAGGTTCATTCATTTATACTATTTCTACTTCCGGCGGCACTTGTACTGTTGCACCTTCGGTTACAGGCACAATCACAGTAAATGCTCTCCCAGTAATATCAATTAGTATAGATTCTTGTTTGATTGCAGGACGATTGGTATTAAAAGCTGTTACCCAAGTTTCTGGCCTTCATGCTTATCAATGGAATACAGGTGCAACCTCAGACACTTTTTCTGTAAGCACTTCTGGCAATTATAGTGTAATGGTAACTAATGCTAACGGATGTAAATCTTCGCAAAATATTAATATTAATATTGGCTTGATTCAAAACTCTCCTGTTGCTACTTCAAACCAAAATGCATGTCTGAATACAGCTATTACAAATATTACTTACAATGCAGGCGGAAATTTGATTTCATATAATGCGACTGGTTTACCCACCGGTGTGACAGCTACTTTTAATGCTGGCATTATCACTATTAGCGGCATCCCAACTCAACTGGGAACATTCAACTATACGCTAAACTTTATTGGAAGTTTATGCAGATTAAATGTTCCAGTAACTTATTCAAAAACAGGAACTATAACAGTGAATGCAAATCCATCAGTAACAATCGCTGCTGATTATTGTTCACTTAACAATAAGGTTAAACTAACAGCAACAGCTTCTCCATCTGGTACTTATACCTTTCTTTGGTCAAGCAGATCAATTACTGACACTGCGCAAGTAAATACAGCTGGTAATTTTTCAGTAACTGTTACAAGTACTTTAGGTTGTAAAGCAACTGCCAATTATTTAGTTAATACGGAAATTTCAACAAATGGAAATTTCAATTCAGGAAACACAGGATTTATTTCTGTAGCATCAGGAAATATCCCCGCCTATTCATTCGTACCTGATTCGGCAAACTTTCAGGGAGAGTTGATTCCACCGGGGTTCTACGGATTGGATACAAACGCAAATAATTACAATATTAACTTTAGGGGTCATGATCATACAACAGGATCAGGCAAGTTCATGATCATTCATGGGAACCCCACTCAAGAGCCAATTGCATGGCAGGAAACCATAGCTGTTGAACCCAACACAACTTATTATTTTTCTGCTTGGGCTTTGGGATTAGACAGTTCAAGAAATAATGCGTCCTTGAAATTCAGTGTCAATGGCAATCAAATTGGAAACAATCTTGACTTGACTAATCATGGGCAGTCTGCAAATGCGCCTGATAACTGGCTTAGATTTTATTCCACCTGGAATTCAAATAACAGTAGAAGTGCAACTTTCAATATAAGTAATACTCCATCAGGATTCATTGGTAACGGATTTGGTCTGGATGATATTTCTATTGGCACGATCATTCCTTATCTCACTCTTACCTCTAATCCAATAACTGATACACAAAATGTTTGTATCAATACTCCAATACAAACAGTGACCTTAAGTTATGGATCGGGAGGCACTCCAACTGTGACTGGACTTCCTGCAGGAGTCACCCCAACTATTTCCAACACAACAATTACCATTTCAGGCACTCCAACTGTTGCCGGCACTTTTAGTTATACAGTTTCAACTGTAGGATGTAACATAAAAAGATTTCTTGGGCAAATAATTTCTCAAAATTCAAACTTAATTCTAAATTCAGCTGTCGGAACAACTAACCAAAGTATTTGCATTAATTCTCCAATTTCAAACATTATTTAT
>CALQJH020000125.1 GCA_943330835.2 Candidatus Kuenenia stuttgartensis | reverse complement strand
TGGTGGAGGCATATAAGAGTAATGCCACAATTGACAACTTAACATTGTCTCCGTCAGTATCAAATAAAAATGATCGTGTGTTTGAAAATGTAGACGGCATTAAATTTTTGAATCATGAGGGTGGTTGTGGAGGTATTCGACAGGACGCCGCCGTATTAAGCAAACTATTGGCAGCTTATGCTAATCATCCTAATGTAGGTGGCGTTACGATTTTGAGTTTGGGATGCCAAAACTTACAAGTGTCCGACTTTGAAATGGATCTCAAGGCATTGAATCCCCATTTTGACAAACCACTTTTTATTTTTGAACAACAGCAATCTCAAAGCGAAGAACAATTGATCTCAAGCGCTATTCAAAAAACTTTCTCTGGGTTGATAGAAATCAATAAATTCAAAAGAGAACCTGCACCTCTAAGTAAACTAACGGTTGGCGTTAAGTGCGGGGGGAGTGATGGGTTTAGTGGTATAAGCGCAAATCCATCAGTTGGCTACTGCAGTGATTTGATTGTAGCTTTAGGCGGGAAGGTATTGCTAGCAGAGTTTCCAGAATTGTGTGGTGTTGAACAAGAATTGATAGATCGTTGTGTAGACGAAGCAACCGCGAATAAATTTATTCAGTTGATGAAAAGTTATGAAAAGACTGTAATTAATGCTGGATCCGGGTTTCATATGAATCCCTCACCAGGAAATATTAAAGATGGCTTAATTACCGATGCAATGAAAAGTGCGGGTGCTGCAAAAAAAGGCGGGACATCGCCGATAGTTGAAACCTTAGATTATACAGAAAAAGCCACAAAACCTGGTTTGAATCTTGTATGTACTCCAGGAAATGATGTTGAAGCAACAACTGGAAAAGCTGCCAGTGGCGCAACCCTTATTTTATTTACAACTGGTTTAGGAACGCCTACGGGAAATCCAATTTGTCCAACTATTAAAGTGTCTACAAACAGCAATCTTACTAAACGAATGAACGATATTATTGACATCGATTGTGGCCCTGTTGTGGAAGGAGAAAAAACAATAGAGGAAATGGGAGCCGCGATATTGGAATATTGCATCGAGGCCGCAAGTGGCTATGTAATACCCAAAGCGGTACAACTCAACCAGGATGATTTTATTCCCTGGAAAAGAGGCGTGTCCCTCTAAATAAATGATTAGTTATAAATAAATCAAATAAAAAATGAAACAATTTCTTGACGAAAACTTTTTACTCAAAAATAAAGTTGCAGAACAACTCTATCATGAGTTCGCTAAAGTAATGCCTATTATTGATTATCATAACCATTTGTTACCTGACCAAATTGCAAATGATATCAATTTTAGTAACCTTACTCAAGTTTGGTTGTATGGAGACCATTACAAGTGGAGAGCAATGCGTACGAATGGTATTAATGAAAAATATTGCACGGGCACCGCAGGCGATTACGAAAAATTTGAACAATGGGCGAATACAGTTCCTTATACTTTACGCAACCCTCTTTATCATTGGACACATCTCGAGTTGCAAAGATATTTTTCGGTACAAGAGCTTTTAGATCAGCATAGTGCAAAACGAATTTATGATCAGTGTAATGAGCTTTTACAAACACCTTCCTATTCAGTAAAGGGCTTACTTAAGCAAATGAATGTAAATGTACTTTGTACTACAGATGACCCAATTGACAACCTTTGCCATCATCAAAAAATAAGTGCTGATGACGATGGTACTCAAACAAAAGTTTTTCCTGCTTTCAGACCTGATAAAGCCATGAATGTTGATGAACCTGTATCATTCAATAATTATCTTTCTGCCCTTGAATCCGCATCGAATATCTCCATAACGACTTTTAATGATTATTTAGCTGCATTAAAAAACAGACATGATTATTTTGCTGAAAATAATTGCAATGTAAGTGATCATGGTTTGGAGGAAATTTATGCAGAAGATTATACAACGAATGAAATTGAAAGTATTTTTTCAAAGATTCGTTCTGGAGGCAATTTGTCCAATTTGGAAAACAGGAAATTCAAAAGTGCCATGCTGATTATTCTTGCAGAATGGGATTGGGAAAAAGGGTGGATACAACAATATCATTTAGGAGCAATTAGAAATAATAATTCAAGAATGATGAAGCAATTAGGCGCTGATACTGGATGGGATAGCATTGGCGATTTTTCTCAGGCTAGAGCATTGGCTAAGTTTTTAAATAAATTAGATACAGATAATAAGTTAACCAAAACAATTATTTACAATCTTAATCCCGCAGATAATGAATTGATGGCAACAATGATTGGGAATTTTAATGATGGTTCAATTGCGGGCAAAGTACAGTGGGGTAGTAGCTGGTGGTTTCTTGATCAGAAAGATGGCATGACTAAACAAATAAATGCACTCAGCAATATGGGCTTGTTAAGTCGTTTTATAGGAATGCTTACAGATAGTAGAAGTTTCTTGTCGTATCCTCGTCACGAATATTTCCGCAGAATTTTATGTAATCTCTTTGGTGAAGAAATTGAGAATGGAGAGTTGCCAAATGATATTGCATGGACAGGAAAAGTGATTCAGGATATCTGCTTTAATAACGCTGCAGATTATTTTAACTGGAAAGGAGTATTACAGCCTGAAAAATCGAAAATGATGGGTTAGTTTAAATAAGTTCAATTAGTACAAATAAAAAATGCCAGAGTAATCTGGCATTTTTTATTATAGTTTGAGGATTGTTTCAGAGGTTTGGTAGGTTCAAGACATTTAAAACCCAACCAATCAACTATTTAACTAATTAACCACTTGAACCTCTTGAACGTTTGAAACTAATTCAACTTTTAAACACACTACCTCTGCACTCTTCCACTACCATCCCCTTTCATCAAATCTTTTACCTCGCTTAATGTAGCATGATTCAAATCGCCTGGAATAGTATGTTTTAGTGCGCTTGCTGCTACGCCAAATTCCGCAGCTTCTCCCATTGGCATGCCTGTTGCCAAGCCATAAATCAATCCGCTTGCGAAACTATCGCCACTGCCTACTCTATCAACAATTCTTACGTTGTATTGTTTAGTGTGGTAAAATTCACTCCCATCATAAACTAAAGCGCTCCATCCATTATCGCTTGCACTATGACTTTCTCTTAATGATGAGGCAATGAATTTGAATCCAAACTTTTCTTTCATTTGTTTAAATACATCTTTAAAGCCGTCTAAATCCAATTCACCTTTGGTGACATCGGTGTCTTTTGCTTTGAAACCTAAAGTGGTATCTGCGTCTTCTTCATTGCCGATTCACACATCTACATACTGACATAATTTGCTCATCACTTCTCTCGCTTTTTCTGTACTCCACAATTTTTTTCTGTAATTCAAATCGATGCTTGTTGTAATGCCTCTTGCTTTTGCTGCTTTTAATGCGGCTTCTGTTAATGCGGCAGCCTTGTCGCTCAATGCCGGAGTAATGCCTGTTGTATGAAACCAGGAAGCTCCTTCAAATATTTTATCAAAATCGAATTCGCTTGCATCTACATCTGCAATAGAAGCGCCAGCTCTGTCATATACGACTTGTGAGGCACGCATGGATGCTCCTGTTTCTAAAAAATAAATACCCAAGCGATCTCCGCCTCTGGCAACAAATTGCGTATCAACACCATAACGACGTAAATGGTTAATTGCTGATTGACCTATTGGATTATTCGGCACTTTAGTTACAAAAGTCCCATTTAATCCATAGTTACATAATGCAGCAGCAACGTTCGCTTCACCGCCACCGTAAGTGATATCAAAAGTATCAGCTTGTACAAATCTCTTAAAATCAGGAGTGGATAATCTCAACATGATCTCTCCTAATGTGACAATTTTCTTTGACATTTTAATAAAATTAAAAATTTAATAGTTGGTAAATACGATTTCGGATGTAAATATCAAACAACATCATTTCAATAGTAAAAATAAATACGGAAACGATTGCGTAATAGCTTTCCTTGCAAAGCAATGGCAACATGGATATTGTTAATGGAATCAGGTTGATCGTTATCCGGTTTCATGGATTAAACTTGTTAGCAGTCAAAATAAAATAGTGAAAAAGAAGAAATTCCTACAGACTGCAAAAAATATAGTTCAATAAAAATTATTTCAATTAATGAGATGCAATTTGATGATTAAATAATAAGCCAACTATTATACGTCATCGCTTTTTTATTGATGACTCTTTGATTACAATTTTGCTTTCC
>CALQJH020000124.1 GCA_943330835.2 Candidatus Kuenenia stuttgartensis | reverse complement strand
TATAACATCAGTGATGGCATTGGTATTCCTTCATCTGTTGTTGCATTGGCACCTTTATTTGATAAAATAATTATTCGGCTAAATAATCCTTTGGACCGAAATAAAATTTATACAGTTTCTGTTAATCAAGTAAAAGATTGTATTGGAAACGAGATAGGAACCTACAACACGGCAAGAGTGGGCTTGTACGAACCAATTGATCATTTTGATATTGTCATCAATGAAATATTATTTAATCCCAAACCTAACGGCCTTGATTATGTAGAACTATTTAACAGAAGCAATAAAATTATTAATTTAAAAAATGTATTCATTGCTAATATGAATACATTAGGCGAAACGGATAATATCACATCGGTTACTTCTAATGATGTATTGTTTTTTCCAAAAGAATATTTTGTGCTAACAGAAAACGCCAATATTGTTCAAAGAGATTTCCTCACTCTATATCCTCAAAGAATATTACAACTAACTTCTTTGCCTTCTATGAATGACGACGAAGGCCATGTAATTTTATTGAACGAACAGGGTAAACAAATTGACAGTGTCTCTTATAAAGATGACTGGCATTTTAAATTATTAGACAACAAAGAAGGAATTGCTTTGGAAAGAATCAATTGTGATGGACTTTCTCAGGATGAACACAATTGGCATAGTGCCTCAAGTAGTAATAATTTCGGAACGCCAACCTATAAAAATTCGCAAAGTAATTCGCAAAGTAATTTCGACGGAGAAATAAACATAGCACCTAAAACAATTAGTCCGGATAATGATGGCCATGATGATATTGCTACGATTATGTATTCTTTTTTGGAGCCAGGATTTGTTGCAAATATTACTGTATTTGATGCGAACGGAAGGGCGGTAATACAATTACAACGAAATGCATTGTGTGGGAGAACTGGCTATTTTACCTGGGATGGATTAAACGAAAAACACCAGCGACCTATAGCTGGAATGTATATTCTTTATACGGAAGTATTCAACTTGCAAGGGAAGACAAAAAAATTTAAAAATGTAATTGTATTAAAATAAGGAATTGCTCAATAAATCTGAATAGGAGCCTAGGCTTCTTTTGAAACTTTTCTTTCTAAAATTAAGCGAACCAATAAGTAGCCTCCAAATCCGCAAAACAAACCAAATAATACAATACCAGGATTATTAAGAATGACACTCGTTGCTTGAGTGATGTTTTTAATTTCTGTGAAACCACTCCAGGCTAAAGCAAAATCAACACCAATTCCTTCAAAAATAAACCAAGAAAGAACGGCAAATATTTTCCACTTCGTAGGACTAACGCCTTTTTCACCAGCAAGTCTTCCGATTCTTTTTAAAAGAAAAAATAAAATAATAATATCAATCATAATTAAACAAGATCAATCTCGAAATTAACTAATTGTACAAATTCACTTATTCTCGCATCGATATCCTCTTTTGTAATTTCTTTCATTCTCTCAGGACCAAATTTTTCCACACAAAAACTGGCTAAAGCACTTCCAACTATTATAGCCGTTTTCATATTTTCAAAACTGATGTCCTTGGTTTTTGCCAAATGGCCAATGAAGCCACCTGCAAAAGTATCTCCAGCTCCTGTTGGATCAAAAACTTCTTCTAACGGCAACGCAGGTGCGTAGAAAACATGATGTTTATGAAAAAGCAATGCGCCATGTTCTCCCTTTTTAATGATTAAAAACTGAGGCCCCATTTCCATAATCTTGCGAGCAGCTTTCACTAAAGAAAATTCGCCACTAAGTTGTCTGGCTTCTCCATCATTCACCAAAAGCACGTCTACTTTTTTCAATACCTCTTTCAAATCATCCAAAGCAATATCCATCCAAAAATTCATCGTATCCATTACGATTAATTTAGGTCTTACTTTCATTTGATTGATAACACTCAATTGTAATTTCGGCATCAAATTACCTAACATCAAAAATTCACTGTCCTGATAACTGTCCGGAACAATAGGATTAAAATCAGCCAGTACATTCAAATCTGTAACCAGCGTATCTCTGGTGTTCATATCAAGATGATATTTACCACTCCAGAAAAATGATTTTTTATCAGCCACAACTTCTACGCCATCAAGCTTTACGCCTCTTCTTTCCAATTCTTCAATTTCTTCTTTCGGAAAATCATTGCCAATAATAGAAATTTGATGAATAGGTTGTAGAAAATTACTTGCAGCATAAGCTACATAAGTAGCAGAACCACCAACAATCTTATCTACTTTACCAAAGGGAGTTTCAATGGCGTCAAAAGCCATAGTACCAACAGTAATTAATGACATATAAATGAATTTTGAATAAATTGGAAAAAACCGAGCAAAAGTACTGCATTAAATGTTCATTTATTATTTCTTAATGAATATTTGTTTATTTTGTAAATATGCTATTACCAATCCACCCCATAAATCCACAGGAACGGCTTATTAAACAAGTAGTAAGCTGCTTAAAATCTGGCGGTGTAATCATTTATCCAACAGACACGATTTACGGATTAGGTTGTGATATTTCTCAACCAAAAGCCATAGAAAAGATTTGCCAGATAAAAAACATACAGCCGTCAAAAGCAATGCTAACATTTATTTGCAGGGATTTAAGTCATATGAGTGATTATACCAAACCGATCGACACGCCTTTATACAGGATTTTAAAAAGTCACCTTCCCGGTCCCTTCACATTTATTCTGCCAGCAAGTAAACAGGTTCCAAAGCTTTTACAAAACAAAAAAGCTACAATTGGTTTAAGGATTCCTGATAATGAAATATGCAGAAAAATACTTGAAGAACTCGGCAATCCTATTTTGAGTGTTTCCTTACCCGGTGAAATGGTGGAAGAATATACTGATCCTGAAATCATCCATAATAATTTTGAAAACAAAGTGGAGCTGGTTATTGATGGTGGTATTGGAGGGATGGTTCCTTCAACAGTGGTGGATTGTACAACACAGCAATGGACTGTTTTAAGACAAGGTGCTGGGGAATTTTCAAGTTGATTCTTTTGAATTTCAATTATTCAAAATCTACTACAATAATTTTTTTTGAAGAGGAAGAATATTAAAAGTCTTTCGATGATATGTACACAATCCATACTTATCAATCGCATTCCGATGAACAGCTGTTCCATACCCCTTGTTTTTATTCCACTGGTATTCAGGATATTCTAGGTGAATTTTCAGCATATAGTCATCCCTGTAAGTTTTTGCTAAAATGCTTGCTGCGGCAATACTGCTATATTTCCCATCTCCTTTAATGATACACTCATGTCTAATTTTTTTATAGGGCTTAAATCTGTTCCCATCAATAAGTAGTAGTTCCGGTTTTTTTTTAAGTTTATCAATAGACAGGTGCATCGCTTTGTAAGAAGCCTGCAAGATATTAATCAGGTCTATTTCATTATGATCAACCATTGACACAGCATAAGCAAGGGCTTCTTTCTCAATAATTGGCCTTAATAAATCCCTGATTTTTTCAGTGAGCTTTTTGCTGTCATTCAGTAAAGGGTGATAAAAATCTTTTGGTAAAATTACAGCCGCCGCAAATACAGGACCAGCATAGCATCCACGACCAGCTTCATCTAATCCTGCCTCTGTTTTTTTTAAGTCGAAATAATTTTCTAACATATTTTGTATAACAAATATCATTAAAAGTTAGGTAATCTTTTTGCAATATTTCATAACAATTTTTGCTGTATTATCTTTGCGTCATCATGAATCTAACCATACAACAAAAAAATAATCGTCAAGTTGCCATTTGGCTATTGATTGGAGTGGGCATGATTGTGATACAAGTACTGCTGGGAGGCATAACCCGGCTTACAGAATCTGGTCTTTCTATTACCGAATGGAAACCGATTACTGGAGCGTTGCCGCCATTAAACAACACTGATTGGCAAATTGAATTTGAAAAATACCGTCACACAGATCAATTTAAATATGTACATCAGTATTTTTCTTTGAAAGAATTTAAATTTATTTTTTTCTGGGAATGGTTTCACAGACTTTGGGCAAGAATGATGGGTATGGTTTTCCTTATAGGATTTATTTATTTCATTGTAAAAAAGAAGTTCAATCAATCCATGATTTTTCCCATGGTGATATTGTTTTTTCTGGGAGCGTTGCAAGGCGCCATTGGATGGATTATGGTAAAGAGTGGATTGGTTCCTGAAAAATATTTCGTGGGACATATTCAACTCACCATACATTTTATTGCGG
>CALQJH020000123.1 GCA_943330835.2 Candidatus Kuenenia stuttgartensis | reverse complement strand
CTCACTGAAGTGAAATTGTTGTGTTTAAATTTCTATTTTTTTCATTTTGGGAACTAAGAAATGCATGATTGTCCATCCTAGTAAGTAGGCAACCGCACAAAGAAAGAACATGATGTAGTACCCTGTTTGTATTTGATTGATGCTTTCATAATAAACAAACATTCTTTTTTGTACCAATAATGATAATAAAATTCCACCAAGGCCACCAAACATTCCGCCTATCCCAGTTACAGAAGCCGTTGCCGACTTGGGAAACATATCACTAACTGTAGTAAATATATTAGCACTCCAAGCCTGGTGTGCCGCTGCTGCCAGACCAATAACCAATACTGCAAGCCACATATTTACATCACCCAAAACTTGTGCAAACACAATTGGTAATACACAAAAAGCATAAATCAACATGCTGGTTTTTCTTGCTCTAAATACTGGCCAGCCTTTGTTCATTAGCTTCATAGGCAGGTAACCTCCGCCAACACTACCTATACTGGAAATTACATAAACCATTGCTGTAGGCAATGCTACTGCAGTTCCTTTTAAACCATATTGTTTTAATAAAAAATCGGGAAGCCAGAAAAGATAAAACCACCAGATGGGATCTGTTAAAAATTTACCTATCGCAAATGCCCATGTTTGTTTGAATTGTAACAGCTTAAGCCAAGATACTTTCTTTCCATCCAACATTTGCTCTTCCTTATCTGAATGGATATAGTCAAACTCTTCCTGAGATAATCTTTTTTGTTTACTTGGCACTTCATAATAGATAAACCAAAATATTAACCAAATAAACCCAATGGCACCAGTTAAAATAAAGGCCCATTGCCAACCGAATTTTTCTGCTATAAGCGGCACCGTTAGTGGAGCGATAATTGCTCCTATGTTTGATCCTGAGTTAAATATGCCCGTTGCTAGAGCTCTTTCTTTTTTAGGAAACCATTCGGCAGTAGCTTTTATGGCTGCAGGAAAATTACCCGCTTCTGTAACACCGAGAAACACACGGGCAATACTAAAGCCAAACGTTCCGGTAGCTAATGCATGCAATACGGCAGCAATACTCCATAATCCAGTTGCAATGGCATATCCAATTTTTGTTCCCAATTTATCTACAAGTCTTCCGGCAAATAACATTCCAACAGCATATGCAACCTTAAATGCAATTTCAATATTGGAATAATTTGCAGCTTCCTGCACTTTATTCCAGTTAAATGCAGCAGCAAGATAGGGCTTCAAGAGACTGATAACAGCTCTGTCTAAATAATTGATTGTGGTGGCAAAAAATATAAGGGAGCATATCGTCCACCTATACTTTGACATCGTGTTACTTTGAATCATTTTATTTATTTTTTATAGTTTGAATTAGTGACAATACTTCTTTTGTAGAAGTTTCAATGGTAGCATAATCTTTTGCTTCCATCAATTTTTTACTGATTAATTTACTTCCCATACCTACAGCACAAACGCCTGCCTTAAACCAGCCCTCTATATTTTCTCTTGTTGTATCAACGCCACCTGTTGGCATAAATAGCAGCTTAGGGAAGATCTCTTTAATTGAACTTAAGAAATCAGGACCTAACATGTTTCCTGGGAATAGTTTAATAAAAGTTATGCCGTTATTTTCTGCGGCAATAATTTCTGTTGGGGTCATGCAGCCAGGAGCATAAAACATTCCAATGCTATTTGCTTTATCTGACACTTCTTTTACATAACCAGGACTAACCATGAAATCAGCTCCTGCTGCAATATAATCTTCGGCTTGTTGTAAATTCTTAATGGTACCTACACCCAATAACATGTCTTTCATTTCAGCATTTCTCACTTCTACTAATTTCTTAAAATTGTTCAAAGCGGCTTCTCCTCTATTGGTATATTCTACCGCTTTTACGCCAGCCTTGTAAATAGCTCTTAAAATTTCGACACTTACTGTTTCGTCTGCATTAAAATACAATGGCAACATCCCTTGTTCGATGATGGCCTGGGTGATTTTTTGTTTCATTTATTATTTTTTGAGGTTGAAAATTGTTGATGGTGTTGAAGATTGTTGAATGTGTTGTAGTTGTTGAATATTGGTGAATGTTGTTGAAGATAATTGATGATAAATAAAACTTTTCTACCTAACATTTGGTTAATTCTTTGCTGGATAGATTTTCAGTGTCTACATCTTAACTTTTATCACTAGTTTTTTTATCTCACTTTCTCCAATCATTGGCGCATGGACATCTTCTGGGAATAATATCACAAACTGGTGGTCTGTTAAATCGAAAAACATATCAGGCTGATCACTAAAAAAACGTACATCTTTATCAGGATTGTATTCTCCATTAGGCACCACACATTTTTGTCTGGGTTTCCAGCCAATTGTTTCATTGCCTTTGATACATAGCTGAATATCTATATTGTGATCATGGCATTCAAATTTTTTCAAACTTTCTTCTTTTGTTTTGCCAACCGCTTGACTAAAAATAGCCTTTAACCCTTCGGTTATATCTGCTTTACCAGATGCTGCATTACTTAAATCCGTCTCCTTAATATATTGAAAAGCTTGTTCAAAAAGAGGATGAACTGAAAAATACCGATGTGCATTTTCTAATGTGTCTACGATCATTTTGATTTAATTATATGTTTTATAGTGGTTAGTGTGTTTTTAAGTTTTAATAATTTACTCCATTCAATAAACATGATTTTATCATAAGAATAAGTAATATTATAATTGACCGCCAAGCAAATTACATAATACTTTTCTAAAAAAATCAAGTAGTCAGTAAGAAAGAGAACTTCTTTCGCTTAAACATTCTCTTGAAAGTGGTTGTTATATAAACATGAAGTTGCGTAGTCTTCCATATTTTTGTCGGGTCATTTTTGATTATCGAAATGAAATGAATGCCGTTATTTTTTTAGAAAGACATGCTGAAACAGCAGATGTGCCAAAGGGAAACACAATTAATACATTCATTTTGCTGCTGAAGTATTTCTAATAATCCCAAATTCCAACCCTCTTAATTCGGCCAGCCCTTTCAATCTGCCAATTGCAGAATAGCCGGGATTCATCTTTTTATTTAAATCATCTAACATCTGATGTCCATGATCGGGGCGCATGGGGATTGATAGGCTTCTTTCTTGCATTATTGTTACAATACCTTTTACGATGGCATACATATCTATATCCCCTTCGAGATGATTGGCTTCAAAAAAATCTCCAGCTTCATTTCTTTGGGTACTGCGCAAATGAACAAAATTGATTCTATGGCTAAATTTCCTGAGCATTTCAGGTAAATTATTATCTGCCCTAACTCCAAAAGAACCTGTACAAAAACAAAGTCCATTATTCAAGGAAGGAACGGCGTCGAATATTTTTTCGATATCATTTGCTGTACTAACCACTCTTGGCAATCCCAATAAAGAATAAGGAGGATCATCCGGATGAATAACCAATTTGACGTTACAGTCATCCGCAACCGTTATGACTTCCTGAAGAAAATAAATCAAATGGCTTCTGAGTTTATCTTCATCTATGCCTTTGTATTTTTCAATGGCTAGTTGAAATTGTTCCATCGAAAAATTCTCTTCACTTCCAGGAAGCCCTTTGATAATATTTTGTTTCAACAAAAACTTTTCATCATCATTCATTGTATTGAACTTTAATGTAGCGGCTTCTATTTCCTGAGGAGTATAATCAGACGCTGCATCCTTTCTATTCAAAATAAAAAGATCAAAAACCGTAAGTGCTGCTCTGACAAATGATAAAGCTAATGAGCCATCTGGCATTGGAAAAGCTACATCCGTTCTTGTCCAATCCATAACAGGCATAAAATTGTAGGTGACAATATTGATGCCGCAACTATTCAAATTTCTGATAGTCTGTTTGTAATTATTGATAAAAATCTGAAAGTTTTCAGTCTGTGTTTTAATCGTTTCATGAACGGGTATACTTTCAACAACAGACCATTGCATACCAACTGCATTGATTTCTGATTTTCGTTTATTGATTTCATCTATTGACCATACTTCCCCATTGGGTATATGATGTAGTGCAGAAACAACTCCAGTACATCCAGCCTGACGAATATCCCATAGGCTAACCGGGTCTGAAGGCCCATACCAGCGCATGGTTTGTTGCATTTGATACATTACTTTAATAAAATTTAATGCTAATTACTTATAAATATACTTTCAAAATTGACTGGTTAGATTATTTCAACTGAAATAATTTAATGATTTTTAAATTGAGG
>CALQJH020000122.1 GCA_943330835.2 Candidatus Kuenenia stuttgartensis | reverse complement strand
GAGCATGCGGCTCCTGGTAGTGGCGACCATAGCAGCACTCGTTTTTGGGCGGTATTACTGCAGAATAGCGTTTATTGGTTACTGGTAGTAAACGCATCAATGTTCTTTATTTGTGTAACTACAATGGCAATGGGCGGTTGGCAAGTTGCATTAAGAAGAGTTCCAGAAGCAATTTCAAGTGTTGTACCGATACTTGGCATTGTTACTTTCCTTGTATTAATGGCGATTGTTTGGGGCGGACATACAGATATTTATATTTGGCTTGATAAATCAGTTGTTGCAAAAGATGCTATATTAAAAGGGAAAAGCGGATTTCTAAATCCAAAATTCTTCACTATTTGGTCCGCTGTTGCAATTGTAATGTGGTGGTTATTGGGACGCAAAATGAGAACCTTAAGTTTGGAGTCAGATAAGAATGGTGCGATGGATTATGAAACAGGAAAAAAATGGATCTGGAAAAATACAGTTTGGGCTTCTTTATATACCGTGTTCTTTGGATTGTCAGTTGCGTCAACAATACCATGGTTATGGTTAATGAGTATTGATGCACATTGGTATAGCACCATGTATAGCTGGTATACTTTCGCAAGTACTTTCGTTTCCGGAATGTCGTTAATTGCACTGTTTGTTATTTTCTTGAAAAACAGAGGACAACTTGAATATGTAACCGAAGATCATCTACATGATGTTGGTAAATTTATGTTTGCATTTTCTGTATTCTGGACTTATTTATGGTTTTCTCAATACATGCTAATTTGGTATAGCAATCAACCAGAAGAAACAAAATATTTTATAGAAAGAGTTGGTACGGCAGCAAAGCCTGGTCCATACAATGGATTATTTTTTCTGAATCTGATTTTAAATTTCCTTTGTCCACTATTAATACTAATGAAAAGAGGTGTTAAACGCAATTGGACATTGGTTACGGTTATGGCAGTGTTAATCATCTTTGGTCATTGGATAGATTTTTATCAAATGGTAATGCCTGGAACGATGAAGGATCACGCAGAAATGATGCCTTTCGAATTTGGAGTTGCTGCATTTTTTATTGGGTTAATTATGTGGGGTGTTGGAAGGTTTTTAACGAGACACCCATTAACGCCAAAAAATCACCCTTTCCTTAAAGAAAGCATGATTCACCATACATAGAATTAATAATTAAGTATACAATAAAGGATATAAAAAAATAATTTTTACAAATCCATAAAGAGGATTTTAAAAAGAATAAAATTTTTACAAATGAAGGAGTTTTATGTTATTGCCATCGTCGTAATGATTTTTGTAGTGATTTTTCAAATCGCAAAAGCAAGCGAATATGTAAGTGTGCTTAAAGGCGAAGAAAAATCCCGGAAGCAAAATAATAGAATCAATGGTTTCTTGTTGATCTTGTTTTTGATATTCGGCTTGTATGGTGCATGGTATTGCAATGAACTTTATTATAGCAAAACATTATTTCCACAGGGATCAGCTTCTGTTGAGGGTGAAAAAATAGACCTCATGTTATATATAACAATAGGTGTTACGGGCTTGGTTTTTGTGATTACTCAAGTGTTACTATTTTGGTTCGCATTTAAATACCAAGAAAAAGACAATAGAAAAGCATTTTATTTCCCGCACAATACAAAGTTGGAATTATTGTGGACCACAGTGCCAGCGATTTTCTTAACTGTACTTGTTGTATTTGGATTAAAAAACTGGTTCGTGATGACGGGAGATGCACCTAAAGATGCCGTTGTAGTTGAGATTACAGGTCATCAGTTTGCGTGGGATATGCGTTACCCAGGAAAGGATGGTAAATTAGGAAAGAAAAGTTACAAACTTTATAACCAGCCATTAGGAAATACTTTAGCTGTAGATTTTGAAGATCCTGAAAGCTGGGATGATTTACATACAACTGAAATGCATTTACCTGTAAACAGACCAGTCAAATTAGTTATCAATGCAATGGATGTAATTCATGATGTGGGACTATCTCATTTCAGAATGAAAATGGATGCTGTTCCAGGTATACCCACTACAATGTGGTTTACCCCTCAGTATACTACAGAGCAAATGAAAAAAAGAACGAACAATCCCAATTTCGTTTATGAAATAAGTTGTGATCAAATGTGTGGAAAAGGACACTTTTCAATGCGTGGTGTTATTGTTGTAGAAAGTGAAGCTGATTATAACAAATGGTTGGCTACACAAAAACCTGAATATTTCACCTTGTATCCAAATAAAGATCCGGAAAAACAAGTACCCGTAACAGATACTACGGCAGTTGGTACAGCACCTATTGCACAATTGATGCCAAAAAATCCATAATAAAAGCATTCATTATATTTATCAGACTATGAGCACAGCGACATTACACGAGACAGCACATCACGAAGAACATGGAGGCGAACACCATGAACATCACGATACCTTTATTACAAAGTATGTGTTTAGCCAAGACCATAAAACCATTGCCAAACAATTTTTGGTAACAGGGATTATTTGGGCAATTATTGGCGGATTTTTTTCGGTGATATTTCGTCTTCAATTAGGAAATCCAACAGCTACATATCCTTGGCTGGAAGATTTGCTAGGCCATTGGGCAAAGGGCGGTAAACTACAGCCAGAATTTTATTATGCATTAGTAACGATGCACGGAACAATATTGGTCTTCTTTGTACTAACTGCAGGACTAAGTGGAACGTTTGCAAACTTCTTAATTCCACTTCAGATTGGAGCAAGAGATATGGCCTCACCAATGTTGAACATGTTAAGCTATTGGTTCTTTTTCTTGGCTTCTATTGTGATGATGTCTTCTTTGTTTGTACAAACGGGACCTGCTAGTGGCGGATGGACCATTTATCCTCCATTAAGCGCATTAGGCGATGCTTCTTCAGGAAGTAAAATTGGAATGGATTTATGGTTGGTGAGTATGGCGCTTTTTGTGGTGTCTTCTTTATTAGGAGGATTAAACTACATCACCACCATCTTAAATTTACGTACGAAAGGAATGAGCATGACGCGTATGCCTTTAACAATATGGTCTTTATTTTTTACGGCTGTATTAGGAGTATTGTCTTTCCCAGTATTATTATCAGGTGCCATATTATTATTGTTTGACAGAAATTTAGGAACAAGCTTCTTCTTGAGTGATATCGTTGTTGCCGGTAAAATTTTACCAAACGAAGGCGGAAGCGCCATTTTATTCCAGCATTTATTCTGGTTCTTAGGTCACCCCGAAGTATATATCATTTTGTTGCCAGCAATGGGAATGTCTTCAGAAATATTATCTGTAAATAGCCGCAAGCCAATCTTTGGTTATATGGCGATGGTAGGATCTTTATTTGCTATTACAATTCTGGCATTTTTGGTTTGGGCGCATCATATGTTTGTAACCGGCTTGAATCCTTTCCTTGGGTCTGTATTCGTTCTGCTTACCTTACTTATTGCAGTTCCTTCTGCTATCAAAGTGTTTAACTGGTTAACTACTTTATGGAAAGGAAATATCAGATTTACACCAGGAATGCTTTTTGCAATTGGCTTCGTGAGTTTGTTTATCAGTGGCGGTTTAACAGGAATATTCCTTGGTAACTCTGCACTTGATATTCATTTGCATGACACGTATTTTGTAATTGCACATTTCCATATTGTAATGGGTGTTGCGTCTTTCTTCGGAATGTTTGCCGGAGTTTACCATTGGTACCCTAAAATGTTCGGCCGCTATTTAAATAACACGTTGGCTTATATACATTTCTGGGTTACCATCGTTGGCGCCTATTTAATTTTCTGGCCAATGCATTATGAAGGACTAGCAGGTATGCCTAGACGTTATTATGATTTTTCTAATTGGGAGTCATTCAAAAATTTTGGTGGATTAAATGAATTCATCAGTATAATAGCATTAATTGTTTTTGCTGTTCAGATTTTGTTTGTAATCAACTTCTTCTACAGTATCTGGAAGGGAAGAAAAGTTACAACACTAAATCCATGGGAAGCAAATACGTTAGAGTGGACTACACCAATTAGACCAGGACACGGAAACTGGCCTGGCGATATTCCAGAAGTACATCGTTGGCCATATGATTATGCTAAAGATGGGAAAGACTTTATTCCGCAAGATGTACCTGTTGGCGCGGACGAAAGCAAACATTAAATTTAACAGTGCAAGAAAAAAAAATTATATCCAATTCAACATCGTTTGTTTTGGCAAGTAAAGTGAAAGATTATTTTTTATTAATCAAATTCACTTTGAGTTTTATGGTGGTGTTTAGTACGGTAATTAGTTATCTTCT
>CALQJH020000121.1 GCA_943330835.2 Candidatus Kuenenia stuttgartensis | reverse complement strand
GCCATCACCTCTATTTGTTACATCAGTAGTTACCCAACGTAAAAAAACTGATGAAAGATTGTCACATGCAGAAGGCAAAGCCAGGTCTGTTAATGCACCAGCCCAATCAACACTATTGGATTGCAAAGCACCTCCTGTTACAGGAATCCAGTCTGTTCCAATTTTATATTCTAATCTGAAGTTTCTAGGGCCAGAAGCAGAAGATTTTTGTGCAGAAGATACATTTATTTTAGAATAACCTGTTGTATTTACTTCTACTACCCATGCTTTACCAACAACATTCCATGCAGTTGCACCTATTGATGAATCCGGAGAATTTAAAGGCCCTATATAGAATGCAGTTATTCCAGTATTAGGTGATAAAGTAATGGCTTTATTTTGATTTAGTGAATTCGATTTAGTTGCATCGGAATTAGCATTATTATTATTGAATTCAGACCATTGTGCAATATTACTAGTTGTTTTAAAGCTATCAACGTTACTTGCATAAAACAAGTAGTTTGAAACACATGCTGAAGCAGTCCAATTTGCAGTAAATGATGTTGTAGTTAGAGCTGTTGCAGCTGTTGCCGTTGGAGTTGTAATTTGTGCACTTGCATTACTTCCACTTAACGGAGCTGTTGTTAAATAATTGATTAACGATCCACTTCCATTATAACTGTATATCTTGAAATTATAATTGGTATTATCGGATAATGAAGTTGCATTGTATGAATTACCATTCCCAACATACTCAACTGTAGCATTTCCTAAAGTTGTACCAACTGTATAATTTGTAGCTGGCAAAGGATCTGAATTTGGTACGGTTGACCCACTTGTTTTCAAAACGATATATCCATCAGGATTACCAGCAGCAGCAGACCAGTTTACTGTCATACCATTACAGGTAACATTTGAGAAACTCAAATTAGTTGCCTGAGCCGATGGTAGTTCAGCTAAAGGAGTCAATGTAGTAGCATCAGCTGCAGGTGCTCCAGATGTATAATAATTGTATGTTGCTGCATTTACCCCATCCCAAGTAAATGGAATTACTACAAAGTTATATTGTGTAAGACCAGTTAAAGCAGAAGCTGAGTAAAATGTTGCACTACCTAATACACTAGAAGTAAGTACAGAAGTACCAGATCCAGCAGAAGGCGATTGTCCGTTACTGTTACTTAAAGATGGAACAGTTGGATAAAGGGCTCTCAATACAACATATCCTGTCACTGAAGCACCAGAAGCTGGGAAACTAGCTCCAGTCCAAGACAAATCTATTTGAGCTCCTGAAATTGCAGTAGCAGATAATCCAGACAATTGGCTCGTAACTGCATTTGATAAGGTATAGAAACTTGATTCACTTGATAAACTTGTTAGTGATGCATTAGATGCATAACCCGAAAAATAATATTTAGTTTCTGGCAACAATCCTGTTCTGCTTTGAGTGAAAGAGGACATTGATGTACCGCCTTCAGCTAATGCATTATCTGTTGCCGTTACGCCTGCACTTGTTTTATAAACAGTTCCGCGAGCTGAAATAGTTGCTGTTGAACCGAATGATGTTACAGTTGCACCGAGTGTTGCACTATTATTTGTAATAGAAGAAACAGTTGGGGTTGTTACTGTTGGTGCTTGAGTTGCTATTGTAGTTGCTGTTATTACATTAGAGTTAGCAGAGGTACTGTTGCTACCTACACTACGAACTCTGTAGTAATAAGCAGTATTTGCAGAAAGGCCAGCTATTTGTTGCGAAGTTCCAGCTACTGCTAAATTGTTATAGTTGGGTAAAACTGAGAAGCTAGACCCATCACCAGTAACTTTAAACTCATCTATAACCCATAATTCGCCTCCACTACTCGACCTCATGGCAATGCTGATTTTAAGATTATTTCTATTAGGCAATCCTGTAATTCTAACTGTACTTGGTCCAGTACCAGTAGAAACAGTATTTACACTAGTAGCACTGACAATAATAGGAGTAGCGTCTCCATCATATGCAGTACTGGCTGTTCCTGACTCACTGAATGACCATATTGAATTACCTGTTCCACTACCATTAACTTTTAATGTTGGATACCAAGTAGTTCCTCCATCTGGACTAACGGAAACAGTTAAACTATCTGCCGATTCCATACCATTACTCATTGAGCCATATGAAATTGATGCCAGCTTAAAGCTCATCTCTACATTTGAATAATTTAATGTATTGATAGCCGAAGTTGTCATGTAAAACTTATTATTGTATGCTCCAAATGCATATGATCCTTGAGATTTGAATGGAACAGAAGCAGGTCTGTCTCCTGCTGCAGTATTACCTGTAACAAAAATTGCTGGGATTCCACTTGTTCCAACAGTATCAGTAAATAACGAAAGAGAATTTTCGAAATCATCAGAAGCAATTACGCCATTTGCGCTAAAAGTATTTGTTGTTGCTACATCCAATACATAACTATTTACGCAAGGAGAAACTGCACCCCAATTTGCCATAAAGGCATTGGAGTACAAAGCAGTAGCTGTAGTTGCTGTTGGCGCTGCAACTGCAGCTGTAGCTTTTGCTGCGCTTAAAGGTGTGGTAGTTAAATAAGAAGTATTAGCACCAGAACCATTGTAACTGTATATTTTATAATTGTAATTAGTACTATCAACTAAACTACTTGCGCTGAAAGATGTACCACTTCCTACATAAGCTACAAGAGCATTACCTATCGAAGCTCCTGAAGTGTAAGTTGTTCCGCTAACGGGATTAGTATTAGGAGGAGTTGCACCATTAGTTTTCAATACGATATAACCATCAGGTGTACCCGAAGCAGCAGACCAACTAACGGTCATGCCATTACAAGTTATAGTAGAGAATCCCAATCCTGTAGGCTGAGCAGAAGGAACACTTGCTAAAGTAGTTGCATTTGCTGATGGCGCATTTGTTGTGTAATAATTGTAGGTTGCTGCATTAGTTCCATCCCAGGTGAATGGAATAATAGTATAATTATATTGAGTGACCCCAGTTAAACCAGTAGATGAAGCTGAAGTTGTAGAACCAGCAATTGAAGAACTTACGATGGTACTGTTAGCTCCTGCCACAGGTGATTGCCCATTAGTATTACTAATGCTTGGCGTATTTGGAGATACAGCTCTTACAATAATATAACCTGTACTGGTTGCTCCTGTTGAAGGGAATGTTGCAGCTGTCCAAGATAAATTAATCTGATCTCCTGATGCTGCAGTTGCAGTAAATGAGGTAACTTCTGAATTGGGAGGATTAGATAAAGTTCTGAAACTTCCTTCAGTAGTTAAACCAGTTGCACCTGCGTTGATAGCATACCCTTTATAATAATATAAAGTTTGAGGAGACAAGCTTGATCTTGTATGCGTAAATACCCCTGTTGCTGTTCCGCCTTCTGCTAATAAGTTATTGGAAGTCGTAGCAGGAGAAACGGTACTATAAACTGTTCCTCTTTCTGTAATCGAAGCTCCCCCATCGGAATCGATAGTTGCTCCTAAAACTGCACTATTGGTAGTTATGGAAGTAGCTGTAGGAGATGATAAAACTGGAGCTGCACCTGCTGTAGTTGAACCTGATGCTGTTGCAGCACCTGTAGTTAAATAGCTGTAGGTTGTAGCATTAGTTCCGTCATAAGTATAAGGAACCAATAAGAAATTATAAGTTGTTGAAGCGTCCAAACCTGTTATAGAATATAATGTAGCAGAAGAAGATATCGCAGCACTAACCATTGTAGTGTTCGCTCCTACAGATGGAGCCCCGCCATTTACTCCGGTAAAACTTGGCGTGTTAGGGGATGTAGCCATTAATAATATATACCCGCTATTAGTAGCTCCTGAACCAGGGAAAGTAGCACCTGTCCAGCTCAAATCAATTTGAGCATTTGACACACCGGATCCACTTAGTGATGAGGCCTGAACTGAAGGAGGACTAGACAATGTTCTAAAACTACCTTCGGAACTTAAACCTGCATAAGTACTATTGGAAGCCACGTTTGTTGCAAATCCTTTGAAATAATATAATGTTTGTGGAGACAAGCTCGTTCTTGAATGGGTAAATCCCCCAACAGAAGTACCACCCTCAGCCAATAAATTATCAGCATAAGTAACTCCAGTTGCAGTTTTGTAAACGGTACCTCTTGAAGTTAAAGCAGATGGTGTCCCTGCTGCTACTGTTGCTCCCAAAAGAGCAGAAGTACTTGTTATAGCTGATACTGTTGGTGATGATATAGTTGGGTTAGCAGATGCAACATTTACACTATAATTATCCAAAATTATAGTGCTCTGAAGAAAAGAT
>CALQJH020000120.1 GCA_943330835.2 Candidatus Kuenenia stuttgartensis | reverse complement strand
TTCCGGATGCTACATCAAAAAAAGTTGTTGTCGTAAAAGATGGTATTGCTGAAATGGTAAAAGTTACTACAGGTATTCGTTCCGCTTATGGAGTTGAAATTACTAGCGGTATTGCTGTGGGGGATTCCATTGTAGTCACTGGCATTTTATTCGTGAAGCCCAAAAAACCTGTGAAAGTAAGATCGTTAAAAACACTAGAGGATTTCATTAATCAATAGATAACAGCTATTCATGAACATTTCATCATTTTCTATCAAACGGCCTGTATTCGCAATCGTACTCAACATTGTAATCGTGTTGTTTGGTATTGTAGGGTATACTTTTTTGGCTGTTCGTGATTATCCAGCTATTGATCCTCCGATTATAAATGTAACGACTTCTTATGCTGGTGCTAATGCTGATATTGTCGAAAGCCAGATTACGGAGCCGCTTGAAAAAATAATCAATGGCATTCCTGGTATCAGGTCTATCAGTTCTTCCAGTGCTAATGGTAAAAGCAGTATTAATATTGAATTCAACCTAGGTGAAAGTCTTGAAGCTGCGGCTAATGATGTTCGTGATAAAGTCGGGCAGTCTGTTCGAAATCTTCCACAAGATATTGATGCAGCTCCTGTAGTAACTAAAAATGATGCTAATAGTGATTTTATAATTTTAGTAGGATTACAGAGTAATAATAAAAGTCAGATGGAATTGAGTGACTATGCAGAAAATGTTTTACAGCAAAAATTACAAACTATTCCAGAAGTTAGTTCGGTTAATATTCTCGGCCAAAAGAGACCTTCCATGCGGATTTGGACGGATCCTGAAAAGATGAATATTTACCATGTTGCATTCAGTGATATCAAAAATGCTTTAGACAGAGAAAATATTGAAGTGCCTTCAGGAAAAATTTACGGGAAATCAACAGAACTTACGATCAGAGTGCTGGGGAAATTGCTAACAGAAGATGATTTTAATAATATTATTTTAAAACAAAGTGACGAAGGAATTGTAAGACTAAAAGATATTGCTAAAGTAGAGATTGGTCCCGAAAATAATGAATTCAGTTGGAGATTAAATGGTGTTAATGCAATTGGAGTATCTATAACGCCACAGCCCGGTGCGAATTATATTAGAATTGCAGATGAGTTTTATAAAAGAATTGATTTGATTAAAAAAAATCAGCACAATGATATTCAACTCACTACGTTGATTGATAATACACAACTGGTTAGAAAAAGTATTCGTGAAGTGGCTGATACTTTGTTGATTTCTTTAAGCTTGGTGGTATTGGTCATATTCTTTTTCTTCAGAAATATTTTGATTGCAGTTCGCCCATTAATTGATATTCCTATTTCTTTGATTGCTACTTTTTTTGTTATGTACTTTGCTGGTTATAGCATCAATATACTCACACTACTGGCGATAGTACTTGCAACTGGTCTTGTTGTCGATGATGGTATTGTTGTTACAGAAAATATTTTTCGAAAGCTGGAAGAAGGGCTACCTATACGTAAAGCGGCTATTGAAGGCAGCAAGGAGATTTTCTTTGTGGTAGTTTCTACTTCTATTACATTGGCTGTTGTTTTTCTTCCTGTAATTTTTCTACAGGGTTTTGTGGGTAGTTTGTTTAGAGAGTTTGGTGTGGTGATTTCTATTGCTGTGCTTATTTCTGCTTTTGTTTCGCTGACTATAACGCCGGTATTAAATGTTTTATTAAATAGAAAAAAAATAGGGCATGGTAAATTTTATGAAGCAACTGAGCCATTTTTTAAGGGGATGGAAAATGGGTATAAAAAAATATTAAATGGATTTTTAAAATTGAGATGGATAGCATGGGTAATTGTTTTTGTTTGTTGCGGATTGATTTATTATTTAGTCAATGCCTTGCAAAGTGAATTAGCTCCTATGGAAGATAAAAGTACGGTGAGATTTATTTTGAGTGGTCCAGAAGGAGCGAGTTATGATTACATGGTAGAAGCAGGCAATGAGTTTATTAATTATGTTTATGACTCTGTTCCTGAAAAAGATTTTGTTTTTGCTGCGATTCCGGGATTTAATGGAACAGGAGTGAATACTGGATTTGGAAGATTGAAATTATCAGATCCTGAGAGCAGAAGTCGTACTCAGGCAGAGATTGCTAAAGATATCTCTTCAAAAACTTCTCGCTTTAACCAGTTAAGAATTTCGGCTGTTCAGGAACAAACCATTTCTGTTGGATTAAGCTCAAGAAGTGCTTTGCCTGTACAGTTTATTCTTCAAAATCTTGATTTCGAAAAATTAAAAGGTTTCATTCCTAAGTTTCTGGAAGAAGCTAAAAAAGACAAAACATTTATTTCCCCTACGGTTGATTGTAATTTAAAATTCAATAAACCGGAATTACAAATTTCGATTGATCGATTAAAAGCAAGAGATCTAGGTGTAAATATTGCTGATATCGGTGAATTACTGCAAGGTGCGTTTAGTGGCAGAAGGCTGGGCTATTATATTAATAATGGAAAACAATATCAAGTTATAGGTCAGGTTGAATATAGAGACAGGCAGGCTCCAAAAGATATCTCAAAGCTTTATGTAAGAAATAGTCGTGGTGAAGAAATTCCGTTGATTGCAGTTGTGACAATTAAAGAAAGTTCTAATCCGCCTACTTTATTTCATTTCAATAGATACAAATCTGCTACTATACAGGCAGGCCTAGCCGAAGGTAAAACGATTGGTGATGGCGTAAAGGCCATGAAGCAAATTGCGAAAAAAGTACTTGATGATTCCTTTCAAACTGAGTTAAGCGGTCCCTCGAGAGATTATGCTGAAAGTAGCAGTAATGCTGGTTTTGTGTTCATGCTTGCCTTACTGCTCATCTATCTTGTATTGGCTGCGCAATTTGAAAGTTTTAAAGATCCTTTGGTCATTATGATAACAGTTCCATTGGCGTTGGCTGGTGCCATGTTGAGTTTGTGGATGTTTGATCAGACCATTAATATTTTCTCAGAAATTGGCATGATTATGCTAATAGGTCTAGTTACTAAAAATGGTATTTTGATAGTAGAATTTGCGAATAAAAAAAGAGCGTCGGGTTTGGATATAAATGAAGCCGTACTTATTGCTTCTCAACAAAGATTACGTCCTATATTAATGACCAGTCTAGCTACAGCATTAGGCGCATTACCTATTGCCATGAGTTTGGGAGCAGCAAGCTCAAGTAGAGCCCCATTGGGGATTGTGATTGTAGGCGGGTTGCTTTTTTCTTTAGTATTAACCTTGTTTGTGATTCCTGCTATTTATACTTTTATCAGTGGAAAACAGGTGAAAATAGATAACGATTCAAATGACTAATATGAGATTTCTTGCAGTTTTTTTTTCGATTTGTTTTTATTCATTTGCGCAAGCACAGCAGATGAGTTTGAAGGATGCAGTAAGCATAGCATTGAAAAAAAATCTTGATATTCAAATACAGGAAAACAATACGGAAATTAGTCGGATAAATAATAATAGGGGGATGGCTGGAGGGCTTCCATTGGTAACTTTTAATGCCACAGACCAGAGAAGTGTCAACGATGTTAACCAGAAATTGAACACCGGGATAGAAATTAATCGTTCAGGCGCATATTCAGATGCCCTCAATGCAAATATTATTGGTAGCATGCTTTTGTATAATGGCTATAGGGTTGTAGCAACAAAAAAAAGACTCCAAGAATTACAGAAACAAAGTGAACAGTTTTTGATTTCGCAAATACAAAGTACGATTGCTGCTGTCATGATCAAATATTATACAGTTGTGAGAGAGCAATCTTATGTCAATACATTGCAGCAAAGTATTGAAGTTTCTAACAAACAATTAGAATTAACACAAACAAAAAAATCTATCGGACTTGCAAGTGATGCGGACTTATTTCAATCACAGATTGATCTTAATACCAGATTAATGGAGCTGCAATCACAACAAACCATAATAAGACAATCCAAAGTAGATCTGGCTAATTTATTGGAAATAAAATCTGATACTGCCTATGATGTTTTTGATACTATTGTTATTAATGAAAATATTGTACTAGCAGAGGTATTAAATAAATTGGTTTTCAATGCAGAAATTTCTTCACTTGATAATCAGATAAAAATAAATCAGTTTATGGAGAAAGAAGTAGCGGCAGAAAGAAGGCCTTCTTTAAGATTGAACATGGGATACGGTTTCGGGAATGCTGAAACTACTGGAGGTCAATTATTGCTCAATAGAGTTTACGGGCCATCTGTAAGCATGGGCTTATCCATTCCGATATATAATGGAAGTATAACAAAACGCCAACAACAGATT
>CALQJH020000119.1 GCA_943330835.2 Candidatus Kuenenia stuttgartensis | reverse complement strand
ACCAATCTCTAACATTCTCGCCTTTCCCGTAAATAGGAAGCGGCTTTTTGTTGATAATATTATGAATACAAAGCGGAATCAATTTTTCAGGGAAATGATACGGACCATAATTGTTGGAGCAATTGGAGATTTTAACTGGCAATCCATAAGTGTGATAATAGGCTCTTACAAAATGATCTGAAGATGCTTTTGAAGCAGAATATGGACTACGTGGGTCATAGGCAGTTTCTTCAGTGAAAAAACCCTCGGCTCCCAAACTTCCATAAACCTCATCTGTTGAAATATGATAAAATAATTTCCCTTCCATTTGGCCTTTCCAATGCTCCTTCGCAGCTTGCAATAAAGCAACGGTGCCATTTACATTGGTTTTTACAAATGCCAGCGGATCTGTGATAGATCTGTCAACATGGCTTTCAGCAGCACAATGCAATACCCCTGTAAAATTATATTTATCAAAAAGCGACTTTACTAGCTCCATGTCTGTAATATCTCCTTTTACAAAAGTATAATTAGCGCTATTCTCAACATCTTTTAAATTAGCCAAATTACCAGCATAAGTAAGGGCATCGAGATTAATAATCTTATAGTTGGGATACTTTGTCACAAACAAACGAGTAAGATGAGATCCTATAAAACCGGCTCCTCCTGTAATTAATATGGTGTTCATTATTTTATAGATAAATTTCAGCAAAAATATAGAATATTAGCAAAAGGTTTCTTCTAAAGTCTAATATTCCATACTATTTAGCTACACATTCAACTAAAACATGCTCAAATAACTGATTACTAGTCAGTTCATGATAATAATAGTGCTGGAGCAATTACCTTTGCCGCTATGCATTATGCTTCAGTAGAAAATATCAGTAAATCCTTTGGAATCAGAACGCTTTTCAAAAACATCTCTATAAACATTGAGGAAGGCGATAAGATAGCCCTTGTAGCCCGCAATGGATCAGGGAAAAGTACCTTAATGAAGATTGTGGCTGGGATTGACAATTCTGATAGTGGCACTGTATGGGTTCATAAGGATATCAAAACGGTAATGCTGCAACAAGACAATGACTTTGATCCCAATAAAACAATATGGGACAATGTGCTCCGTTTAGACAATCCCGTAGTAAAAGTGGTTAAGGATTACGAGGAGTTTCTGGAAAATGGATCAGATAATAATGATCAACTGGCTGATTTAATGGCAAGACTTGATGACCTGAACGCCTGGACCTTTGAAAGTGACCTTAAACAAATATTAGGCAAGCTTAATTTACATACCTTAAATGAAAAAGTAGGCAATCTTAGTGGTGGGCAAAAGAAAAGAGTCGCATTAGCTCAAGCACTCATTGAAGCACAATTACATGAAGGAAAGTGTTTGCTTATTTTGGATGAGCCCACCAATCATCTAGACGTGTCTATGATAGAATGGCTTGAAGAATATTTGGGTGCACAGAAAATAACTTTACTGCTGGTAACCCATGATAGATACTTTCTTGATGCTGTATGTAATGAAATTGTTGAAATTGATGACGAAAAAGTTTTTTTGTATAAAGGGAATTATGATTATTTCCTTGAGCAAAAAAGTTTGCGTGTAGAAATCCAGCAAAGTGAATTACAAAAAGATAAAAATATTTTCCGAAAGGAATTAGAATGGATGCGTAAGCAACCAAAAGCACGAACAACCAAAAGTAAAAGCAGACAAGATGCTTTTGTAGAAGTAGAAGATCGGGTGAAACAACAAAAAGATGTGGCAGAGGTAAGTCTTCAGGTAAAGATGACCAGGCTTGGGGGAAAAATTCTGGAAATGAAAAAAGTAAATAAAAGCTATGGTGATTTGACCATCATGAAAGGCTTTGAATATACTTTTAAAAGAGGCGAACGAATTGGCGTGGTGGGAAAAAATGGCGTGGGAAAATCTACGTTTTTAAAAATTGCTCTTCAGTTAGAAGAACCAGATAGTGGCAAAATAAACCATGGCGATACAGTTGTATTTGGAAATTTTAGCCAGGAAGGTTTGGTGTATAAAGAAGATAAACGCGCTATTGAATATGTTAAAAATTTAGCGGAGTTTTTCCCTTTGGCTGATGGTAGTAAAATTTCTGCAAGTCAATTCATGGAAAAATTCGGCTTTACTGCAGAACAACAATACACACTTTTAAGTAAACTAAGCGGTGGAGAAAAAAGAAGATTGCACCTGATGAGTGTGTTATTTCTAAACCCTAATTTCTTAGTGTTAGATGAGCCTACAAATGATCTTGATCTACAAACATTGAGAACCCTGGAAGAATTTTTATTAGATTACCCTGGCTGTATTTTAATCGTTAGCCATGACCGTTATTTTATGGATCGCATGGTAGATCATTTGTTTGCCTTTGAAGGTGATGGCGTGATTCGTGATTTCCCTGGAAATTATTCTCAATATAGAGAAGCGCAAAGTAAAGGCTTGCTGGAAAATAATGCACAGCAAATCATGAAGATAAATGAAGACATAAAAGAAAAAAACACCCCCCTCGATACCAAGCCGGAAATAGGCAATAGTAAAAAACTTTCTTTTAAAGAAAAATTCGAACTAGAAACACTCGAAAAGGAAATGCCTGAATTGCAAAAAGAAAAAGTCGCTCTTGAACAAAAAATGAGTACTCCACTTTCTTATGAAGCATTACAAAAATCTGCCGATCGAATTAGCCAGCTCATACAATTACTTGATGAAAAAGAAATGCGCTGGCTGGAATTAAGTGAGCGTGCAAATTAAAATACTAATTGGGTGGGAATGGCAAAAAAACTTGTACTCAATAATCAAGATATTTAGCTAAACACAGCTACCTAAATAAACTTCAGTGGGAATATTTGGTTCTCTCGTTGGCGTATTCGTAATATTGCAATATCGCTTCATTGCAATATTAATCAAAACATCATTTCTTAGCCTTTTTCAACAACCACGATTCATTCACATCAACCTCCATGATTACTCTCAGTTTTTACCTTGATGGCGAATAGATTATTTGGATACTTCCATCTATAGATTTGTGTCCTAAATATTTTTAATCAATTAAAACAAGGAGGTTATGATGTCGACAAAAGCACTTGCAAGAAATGGTAGTACACTACCAACTGTATTTGATGATTTTTTTAAACCATGGAATGAGTGGTTTAATGATGGAGGGAATTTTATAGCCAATCGAACACTTACGGTTCCTGCGGTAAATATTACTGAATCAAAAGAGGAATTCAAATTGTCTTTTGCTATTCCAGGAATGAAGAGAGACGATTTTAATGTTGCTGTAGATGGCAATATGCTTACCATTAGTAGTGAAAAAGAAGAATCAAAAGAAGAAGAAAAAGAAAACAGATTCACTCGTAAGGAGTATAATTATTCTTCATTTAGCCGCAGTTTTTCATTGCCAGAAGATGTCAACAAAGACAATATTCAGGCAAGCTACACTGATGGAGTTTTGACCTTGACGCTTCCCAAAAAAGAAGAAGCAAAAAAGGCAACTTTTAAGAGCATACATGTGAAATAGTAATGATTACTCCTGAATCAGCTCCGCTTTTTAGTGTGGGCTGATTTTTTTGTTTTTTTTGAGGCATATGATAAAAATCATGTGCATAGATAATAGTAATTATTTAAGCTAATGATTGTAAAGGTAACTTCGTATTTTTAAAGTCAGGTATTAAAATGCCCAGTTAATAGATGAAAACCTTAAGTCACGACCATATTTCATTTGAATTACTATCCTGGGCTCGATTATTAATATTCTTAGAAAATGAGAATGCAAAAATGAAACTTCATTTAGCTCTAATCACTAAAAAAATCACAGAAATTAAATTACTTGAAAAGATAGAGCTTCTTCAATACGCCTTTATTGCTCAGGATAATGTCCTTTCGATAATGAGGAATGATGTGGCAAAACAAATTAGCGACATGGGAGGCTTTTCCAATTACGGCACTGAATTTATTATGCATCATCTACACTTCAGAAAAGGAATGGTGCTGGTTGAAAACCAATTCAATAAGACAAAAAAAAGATTTATTTATTTTTCAGAAAAGAATTTTAGAAGCGAGGATGCCTTAAAGTGAAATAGTTAAACCTCCATCTAATTAATTAATCATTCCTTCGAGTTTTTTGTCGTTCACAATAGTAATATGTCCATCTTTAATATCAATTATTTTTTCGCTTTTGAAATCACTGAGTGTTCGGATTAACGACTCAGTAGCAGTGCCTGCAATATTGGCTAAATTTTCTCGGCTGATATCAATACTAAAATTCGCGGTATTGGGTTGCTGGTATTTATTTTT
>CALQJH020000118.1 GCA_943330835.2 Candidatus Kuenenia stuttgartensis | reverse complement strand
TATAAAAAATACATCGATATGCCTACTCCAAATGTCAATCCAACAGCTTGAAGTACGATACCATCATAAGCCAGGTTGAACATTGCTGAAATGGCTCCAATGAATAAACCTTCCAATAAGGCATAAAGTGGTGCCAGGAAAGGCGACCATTCTCTTTTAAACATGAGTACTAATGCAATTACAAATCCTCCAATCGCACCACCGAATACCATCATCTTTACATCTTCGCCATTGCCAATGACTTCTTTCCAGGAGTAAAATGCAGATCCCATCAACATTAGAAACATGAATCCAAATTTTTGGAGTGTTCCTGAAATACTCATCGCATCTTCGTTTGTGCCGATATGAATTACTGTATCCCTGAATTTATTTTCTGAAAGGGTGGGATTACCCGATTTAAATAGTGACATGGTTAAATTTTTTTAATTCATTAAAGTTATTGTTTTTTTTGATTGGGAAACTAATCAACTCCATTTTTTAGCATTTGCACATTACCTTTGCTCCATGAATCAATTATTGGCTCAATTAGAGCAATACAAAAAGGAAATCGAGACCTCAATAGTTTCTAATAAGGAAGATCTTGAGACTTTCAGGATAAAATACCTTGGTACAAAAGGATTGCTCAAAACGATAATGGGCGAAATGAAGCATGTGCCCGTTGACCAGAAAAAAGAAGCCGGACAATTACTTAATGAGTTTAAGGTATTTGTGGAATCTTTTTATAGCGAATTATCCGCTAAAATGGAAAGCACGGAATCTGCCATTAAAAATGATATTGACATCACACTTCCCGGACAGCCCTTGCCGTTAGGCTCCCGCCATCCAATCAGTATTGTGCACAATAAGATTGTTTCTATTTTTCAAAGACTAGGATTTTCTGTTGCAGAGGGTCCTGAAATCGAAGACGATTGGCACAATTTCACCGCATTAAATCTTCCTGAAAATCATCCTGCACGGGATATGCAGGATACGTTTTATATCAGCCAGAATCCTGATTGGCTATTGCGTACACATACAAGCAGTGTGCAAATCAGAGAGATGCAAAAGAATGACTTGCCTTTAAGAATTATTTGTCCGGGTAGAGTATATAGAAATGAAACGATAAGTGCCCGTGCGCATTGTTTTTTTAATCAGGTTGAGGGATTGTATATCGCAGAAAATGTTTCCTTCGCAGATTTAAAACAAACCTTATATTTTTTCGTAAAAGAAATGTTTGGAGAAGAGGTAAAAGTAAGATTTCGTCCTTCTTATTTCCCTTTTACGGAGCCAAGTGCCGAAATGGATATCAGCTGTTTGATATGTAGTGGAAAGGGTTGCAGCGTTTGTAAAAGAACAGGATGGGTAGAAATTTTAGGTTGTGGAATGGTGCATCCTTCAGTGTTAGACAATTGTGGTATTGATAGTAATAAATACACCGGATTCGCATTCGGTATGGGTATTGAAAGAATTACCATGCTAACTTATCAGGTAAAAGATTTGCGCTTATTTAGTGAGAATGATGTGAGATTCTTAAAACAATTTACACAAGCATGATAACCAACATCTGTGTTACCGGTGCAGGAACAATGGGAAGCGGCATTGCCTTATGCGCTGCTCAAAATGGCTTTCCAGTTATTTTGTTTGATTCAAATGAAGCCGTAATTGAAAATGCAAAAAAAAGCATTCAAAAAAACCTTGCTACTCTTCTTGAAAAAAATAAAATAACCGAAGAGGAAAAATCAACTATTTTCGGTCACATCATTTTCTCAAGCAGCATTAATGATTGCAAAGCCTCCTTGGTTATTGAAGCCATTATAGAAAAAGCTGAAATCAAGATTGATCTATTTAATGAATTGGCAAAAATAAATCCTACAGATACCATCTTCGCCAGCAACACGTCTTCTTTATCTATAAATCTATTACAAGCACATATTTCAAATCCTGAACGAGTTGCAGGGATGCATTTTTTTAATCCTGCACAAATAATGAAATTAGTGGAGGTCGTTAAAGCTGATCAAACTTCTGATAGTGTTATTGATACTTTAATGCAGGTTTGTACACAGCTCAAAAAAACGCCTGTGCTTTGTAAAGATGCTCCTGGTTTTATTGTGAATCGTGTAGCCCGGCATTATTATCTTGAAGCGATGAAGCTGGTAGAAAATAAGCTGGCCACTATAGAAACTGTTGATGAAGTCATGGAAGCTTCTGGTTTTAAAATGGGCCCATTTAAATTGATGGATTTGATAGGAAACGATATCAATCTTGCTGTTACACAATCATTGTACGATGCATTCCACGAGGAGCATAGGTTTCAGCCATCTGTGCTGCAAATCAATAAAGTGAAAAATGGTGAGCTAGGCAGAAAAACGGGTAAAGGATTTTATGATTATAACGGATAGATGAATGCGGTGATTTGGTTGATTAATCCGTCTTAAACCAATTAAACTTATGAAATCGCTGAAACACTTTTAGGCTTGATTTGCCGATAGTAATAGTCCCCTCTAAAAAATAAAAATGAACAACAAATTTCTGGTTACCGGTGGATCTGGCTTATTGGGAAATGAATTAATTCACCAGCTTTTAAATAAAGGCAACAGCGTAAAAGCAATCGTGCACAAAACGCCGATTTTAATAAAGCATCGACATCTTGAAGTGGTTACATGCGACTTGTTGGATGTTGTTACATTAGAAGAAATAATGCAGGATGTTACCCATGTGTATCATTGTGCGGGTCTTGTAAGTTTTACCAAAGAAAACAAAAATTTATTATTCAAAATAAATAGAGATGCAACTGTAAATATTGTCAATGCTTCATTACACGCTAAAATAATAAAGTTTGTGCATGTTAGCTCTATTGCTTCATTAGGCCGGGATAATCAATTTGATCTCATAAATGAAAATCTTCAGTGGAGTGCTGAAAATAATTTTAGCACTTACGGTTATACAAAGTATCTCGGAGAATTGGAAGTATGGAGAGGAATTGCAGAAGGACTGAATGCTGTGATTGTAAATCCTAGTATCATATTAGGACCTGGAAACTGGGACGAAGGATCTACTGCAATTTTTAAAAAAGTGTACGATAATCTCAAATGGTATTCAGAAGGAATCAATGGCTTTGTGGATGTGAGAGATGTTTGCAAAGCAATGGTTTTATTAATGGAAGCTGAAATTTCAGAAGAGCGCTTCATTGTCAGCGCATACAATCTGAGTTATAAAGATTTGATTTTTCAGATTGCAGATTCTTTTAAAAAACCAAGACCTTCTCAAAAAATAAATCCTTTTCTAGCCGAAATTGTTTGGCGCATGGATTGGCTGAGATCTTTAATCACAAGAAAAGAGCCACTGATTACGAAAGAAACGGTCAAGACCGCACAATCTATATCTCATTATGACAATAGCAAGTTGAAAAATACGCTTTTGAATTTCGAGTATCGCTCCTTAACTGATACCATTGATCATACTTGCAAGACTTTGCAACAAATGTTTAACAAGTAATACCTTACTTTAGATTTTTATTTTTACCCAAAACAACCTGAAAGATGAAAAACTTCTTATTAATAATAGCCGCAGTTTTATTTAGTTCCAATCTTTTTGCACAACAGCATTCTTTTTTTGTAAAAGGCAGGGTGATGGATGCTACAACAAAATCACCCTTACAAGGCACATCTGTATTTGCAGAAAATACTACATTGGGTACAGCTACAGATCAGGACGGCAACTTTCTCCTGGAATTACCTCTGGGTGGATATTCTTTGGTAATCAGTTATACAGGATTCAATACACAAAGTATACGTGTAAGTCATACAGAATCAAACAACCTTCAGGTGGAAATGACCATCAAAGAAAAAGCAATGGAAGATGTTGCGATTGTTTCTACTGGCGAAGTGAAAAATGGGTTTGAAAAATACGGACAGTTTTTTTTAGACGAGTTTATTGGCAAATCAAATAATAGCATCTTGTGCAAATTGAAAAACCCAGAAGTGTTAAAATTTTATTTTTCAAAAAAGAAAAACAGACTTAAAGTATTAGCCAACGAGCCTTTAGTTATTGAAAATAATGCGCTTGGATATAACATCAAATATGAAATCGATTCGTTTGTACATGAATACAAATCGGATTTGAGTGTGTACACGGGTTATCCTTTGTTTGAAGAGATGGCTGCAACTTCAGCAGAACAGAAAGCAACATGGGCAACTACCAGAGAAAATGCCTATCATGGTTCTGTATTACATTTTATGAAAAGCTTGTATAATATGGAGCTTGAAGAAGAAGGATTTGAAATCCAGTTTATCATCAATATAAATGGAAAGGATTCGG